>CAYYWR010000051.1:0-8139 GCA_964474145.1 uncultured Syntrophomonadaceae bacterium | reverse complement strand
CCAGTGCCAAGGCCTATTTAAATGCTGTAAATAAGATTGTAAAGAAAAGAGGTGGTCTTTATGGGGATGACAGTAGCAGAGAAGATAATTGCCAACCACGGGGACAGGGAAACAGTTGAGCCGGGGGAACTGGTAAAGGCCCGGGTAGATTTGATTTTAGGTAATGACATAACCGCGCCTGTGGCTATTCGGGAGTTTAAAAAAATAGGGGTAAAGAAGGTTTTTGACCCGGAGAGGGTAGTCCTGGTGCCGGACCATTTTACCCCCAACAAAGATATTGCTTCTGCGGAGCAGGCTAAAATTATGAAGGAGTTTGCCCGGGAGCAGGGGATAACAAACTACTTTGAAGTAGGCCGGATGGGCATTGAACACGCCCTTTTACCGGAGCTGGGGCTTACCCTTCCGGGGGAAATTATTATTGGGGCCGATTCCCACACCTGCACCTATGGGGCCCTGGGGGCCCTGGCAACAGGCATCGGCAGCACGGATATGGCGGCAGCCATGGCCCTGGGAGAAACCTGGTTTAAAGTTCCCTCCACCATAAAGTTTGTCTACCGGGGAGAACTGAACCAGTGGGTGAGCGGCAAGGACTTGATTCTTTATACCATTGGTGAAATTGGGGTAGACGGGGCCCTGTACCAGGCCATGGAATTTACCGGCCCGGTAATCAGAAATTTGAGTATGGATAGCCGCCTTACCATGTCCAACATGGCCATAGAAGCAGGGGCCAAGGCGGGAATTATAGAGCCGGATGAAATAACATACGCATACCTGGAGGGGAGAGCCCGGCGAGATTACCGGGGACTCTTCAGTGATGGGGATGCCCAGTATTCCCAGGTAATAGAATTTGATGCAGGGGATATAGAGCCCCAGGTGGCTTTTCCCCACTTGCCGGAAAATTCCCGGGGTATAAAGGATGTGGGGGAAGTGCCCCTGGACCAGGTGGTGATAGGTTCCTGCACCAACGGTCGATTGGAGGACCTGCGGATAGCCGCCGGAATCCTGGAGGGCAGGAAAGTTCATCCCCGGGTGCGGCTCATTGTTATTCCGGGGACCCAGAGGATTTACCAGGAGGCCCTGAAGGAAGGGCTTATAAACACTTTCATTGAAGCAGAAGGAGCTGTGAGCACGCCTACCTGCGGCCCCTGCCTGGGAGGCCACATGGGAGTGCTGGCTAAAGGGGAAAGGGCCCTGGCCACCACCAACCGAAACTTTATAGGGCGGATGGGCCACCCCGAGAGTGAAGTTTACTTATGCAACCCGGCAGTGGCGGCAGCATCGGCTGTAACCGGTCAGATAAGCTCTCCCCAGGAGGTGATTTGAGCATGGCGGAAATGAAAGGCAAAGCGTGGAAGTTTGGAGACGATATCGATACTGATGTAATTATCCCGGCCCGTTACCTCAGCACTTCAGAGCCGGAGGAGCTGGCAAAGTATTGTATGGTGGACGCAGATCCCCAGTTTTTCAGTAAGGTAAGCAGGGGGGATATCATGGTGGCCCGAAAAAATTTCGGCTGTGGCAGTTCCCGGGAGCACGCTCCCCTGTCCATTAAAGCGGCGGGATTATCCTGTGTGATTGCTGACTCTTTTGCCCGGATATTCTATCGGAATGCTATAAATATCGGGTTACCCATTTTAGAATGCCCGGAAGCGGCAGAAAAAATATCCCAGGGGGATACAGTTTCTGTGGACCTGAAAAAGGGCGTTATAAAAAATGAAACTACTGGAGAAACTTTTTATGCGGCTCCTTTTCCCGAATTCATGCAGGAGATTATCGACGCTGGTGGGCTAATAGAGTATGTCAAAAAAAAGCTGGTTGAAAAGGAGGCTTAAAGCAGGAGCAATAAGCTTTAAGGCGTTGTTTTAGAATCAGCATTTTTAGAATCAGCAGCCTGTTAATTTTTTTGTGAAAAGAACAGCAAAAAGAAGATAAGAAGAGTAAAGGGAATATTTTATAGATAGGGGTGATTTAGAAATGGCCTTTTGGATTTGCAAAGAATGCGGACAGGAAAGGGAGGCCCGCTGCAAGCCTAAAAAATGCCCTAACTGTGAGGAGAACAGGGAATTTGAAAAGAAAGAGGAAAAAGAAGATAAATAGGCCGGGCTTTTCAGGTTTTTTGTTGCCGTACGTTTTGCACGGCACTTTTTTTTGTGATATAATTTTCACTTAGATTGTATAAAAAGGAGTATGGGGATTTTAGAAGGATTTTCTGTCTTTTTAATCGAAGTAATAATATAATTATGAAATATTTTTATTTATATAATTTCAGCAAATAAGCTCAAAGAAGAATAAGCGACTATTAATAAAATATTTAATAATATTAAAGTCAATGAGCTTCAGGTAATTAACAATTTTTGCGAAGAAAAGGAGGAATGCTTAGTGAAAACTTACCAAACTAACAACATCAGAAATGTAGCACTTATTTCCCACGGAGGAGCAGGAAAGACCTCCCTTACAGAAGCACTTCTATACACTTCCGGAGCTATAAATCGGCTGGGGAAAGTAGATAACGGGACAGCTGCCAGCGACTTTGATCCGGATGAAGTCAAGCGACAGATGAGTATAAATACTGCCATAGCACCCTGTGAATGGAAGGATACCAAAATAAACATACTGGACACTCCGGGTTATTTCGACTTTGTAGGGGAAGTACAGGCTGCCATGAGGGTGGCAGATGCGGCAGTGGTGGTAGTATGTGCCGCTTCCGGAGTAGAGGTGGGCACTGAACAGGTATGGGAGTATGCCGATGATTACCAGATACCCCGGGTAGTAGTTATTAACAAAATGGACCGGGAGAATGCCAACTATGACGAGACGCTGGAACAGCTAAGGGAAAAGTTTGGCATGAGCGTTATTCCAGTGCAGGTTCCCATGGGCCAGGAGGGCTCCTTTAAGGGTATGGTGGATATGATGGAGATGAAGTCCTTTACTTTTAGTGACGAGGGCCGCAAGATGGAGGAGGGGGACATCCCCCAGGAAATATCCCAACAGGTGGAAAATCACCGGGAAATGATGATGGAGTCCATAGCGGAAACAGATGACGAGCTGCTGATGAAGTATCTGGATGGGGAACCCCTTACCAATGAGGAAATGAAGGAGGCTCTGAAGAAGGGAGCGGCTGAAGGAAAAATAGTTCCCGTGTTGTGTGCCGCCTATTCCATAAACCTGGGAAGTCAGCCCTTGATGGACTTGATTAAAGACTGCATGCCTTCTCCTGCCGATGTGGGAGAGGTTGAGGGACACGTTCCCGGCAGTGATGAGGAGAAAACAATCAGGAAGGTCAGTAGTGAAGAACCGGTATCTGCCCAGGTTTTTAAAACCCTGGCGGATCCCTACGTAGGCAGAATAAATGTATTTAAGGTATACTCCGGGAAAGTTCAGTCCGACTCTCAACTCTTTAATGCCAACAAAGGGAAGCAGGAGCGTTTAGGGCAGGTTTTTGTGATGAAGGGCAAAAACCAGGAAAATATAGAGGAAGCTGTAGCTGGCGATATAGCTGCAGTAGCCAAACTGGCGGAAACAACTACGGGAGATACCCTGTGTGATAAGGGTAATCCCATTATTTATGACCCCATAACCTTCCCCCAGCCTGTCATATCTTATGCGGTGACGGCTAGTTCTAAAGGGGATGAAGAAAAAGTTTTTGCCGGTTTAACCCGGTTCCTGGATGAGGATGCCACGCTAAAGGTTGAGAAAAAGACGGACACCAAGCAGACCTTGCTATGGGGGATGGGAGAGCTTCACCTGGATGTGGTATGCAACCGCCTCACCAGCAAGTTTGGCGTAGAAGTAGAGCTAAACCCTCCCAGGATACCCTATAAAGAAACCATCAGGTCTACAGTTAAGGTAGAAGGCAAGCATAAGAAGCAGTCCGGTGGTAGAGGACAGTTCGGTCACGTTTGGGTGGAAATGTCCCCCCTGAATGATACTGATGAAGAGTTCAACTTTGAAAATAAGATTTTCGGGGGAGCAGTTCCCAAGCAATATATTCCAGCTGTGGAAAAAGGAATTAGAGAAGCCATGGAGGAGGGAGTACTGGCTAAAAACCCCGTGACGGGGATTAACGCCGTTCTTTATGATGGGTCCTTTCACAACGTGGACTCTTCGGAAATGGCCTTTAAAATTGCTGCTTCCTTAGCCTTTAAAAAGGGAGTGGAACAGGCCAACCCGGTATTGCTGGAGCCCATCATGAATGTGGAAATAATTGTTCCGGAAGCCTTTATGGGGGACATTATGGGGGATATTAACTCCAAGAGGGGAAAAATTTTGGGAACGGAATCAAAAAATGATAAGCAGATAATTAAAGCTCAGGTTCCCCTGGCGGAAATGTCCCGCTATGCCATAGACTTGAGATCCATGACTCAGGGAAGGGGATTCTTCACCATGGAATTTTATAGCTATGAAGAGGTGCCGGATCACATAGCCAAAAAAATAATTGAAGATGCAGCTAAAGATGAGGAAGAATAAAATTATCAAAAAAGCGCGGGCTATTTTTATAGTTCGCGTTTTTAGTTTTAAATATTTTATAAAGGCATATGATAGTAAAGTAAAGACCTGAGAGACTTGAGACTTGTATGACTTTTGAGGCTTGAGGCTTGAGGCTTGAGACTTGTATGATTTTTCTTTGGAGGTGAACTTGATTGAAGTTAAAAGTAGCTGTGCTCTGTGGAGGCCGTTCCGGAGAGCACGAAGTTTCCCTTAAATCGGCAGCCTCCATAATAGGGGCACTGGATAAAGAAAAGTATGAAATTATTCCCATAGGAATTACCAGGGAGGGAACCTGGCTGTCCGGGGAGGACCCCCTGGAAGCCCTGTCTTCCGGGAAGCTGCCGGGTAAGAATAAGCCCCTGTTTATTGTGCCGGATCCCCGGGTGGGGGGGGTTATGTGGCTGGAGGAAGGCCCTTTATCAAATAAGCCGGAGGGTTCGGGGAGTCCCGGGGAGTCCAATCGATTCAGCCGGCTTAGTCAGTCAAATCAGCCCGTCCAGTCCAGCCAGTTAATACGGACGGGGGGAGCCTTTGAGAAGCTGGATGTAATTTTCCCTGTTCTTCACGGGACATATGGGGAGGATGGCACAGTTCAGGGGCTTTTGGAACTGGCAGGTATTCCCTACGTGGGCCCGGGGGTTTTGGGGGCCAGTGCCGGTATGGACAAAATAATAATGAAGATGATATATCAGCAGGCAGGTCTTCCCATAGGAAAATATGTTTATTTCCTGAAAAGGGAATGGGAGGAAAACAGACGGGTATGGCTGGATAGAATTGAAGAGGAGCTGGGATATCCATGTTTTGTGAAACCCAGCAACATGGGGTCCAGTGTGGGCATATCCAGGGCAAAGGGAAGGGAGGAACTCTCCAGAGCCGTGGAAGAAGCAGGCCTGTGGGACAGGAGAATTGTGGTGGAAGAAAACATCCGGGGGAGAGAAATAGAGGTAAGTGTGCTGGGAAATGACCAGCCAGAAGCTTCGGTCCCCGGGGAAATTGTCCCCTCCGGTGATTTTTATGACTATAAGGCCAAGTATATAGACGACCGCTCCCGGCTGATTATACCTGCAGAGCTAAACCCCCGGCTTGCCGCCCGGATAAGGGACCTGGCCATTAAATCCTTTAAAGCCCTGGATTGCACCGGAATGGGCCGGGTTGATTTTTTTGTAGACGAAAAAGAAGAAAGGATAACCATAAACGAAATCAATACCATCCCCGGTTTTACCCAGGTGAGCATGTATCCCAAGCTGTGGGAAGCCTCCGGCTTGAGCTATAGCCAGCTTTTAGACCGCTTGATACAGTTGGCCATAGAGCGGTTTGAAGAAAAAAAAGAGTTAAAAACCACCTTTAACCTGTAAACCGGCAAGTTTTGGGCGGTGGGCGGTCATAATAACCCCAAGGGCCAAGTAGTTTGTAATGACCCCAGTGACCCCAACAGCCCGGGTGAACAAGGTGGCTCCAATAGACCCGGATAATCCGGATGATCCGGATGACCCAGGTAGGCACCAATGACCTTTCCGGGTAATAGGTTTTGAGCATTTGGGTTTGCCCGGCACTTGTCATTTCCTCTGCCTTGTAGTAAAATAATAAGGTAATTACTAGATATACTTGAGCAGGAGGAAAGAAGGGATAAAATGGTAGAAAGAGGAACGTTTAGGGTCAAAAAAGGCCTGGCAGAAATGCAAAAAGGTGGAGTTATCATGGATGTTACCACTCCCGAGCAGGCTAAAATTGCTCAGGAGGCCGGAGCCGTTGCGGTAATGGCTCTGGAAAGAGTCCCTGCAGATATAAGGGCTGCAGGCGGGGTAGCCCGTATGGCAGACCCGGAAGTGATAAAGAAAATTATGGATGCCGTTACTATACCCGTTATGGCCAAGGTAAGGATAGGGCACTTTGTAGAAGCCCAGATTATAGAAGCTCTTGGTGTTGACTATATCGATGAAAGTGAAGTTTTAACTCCTGCAGATGACTATTTCCATATTGATAAGACAGAATTTACCGTGCCCTTTGTCTGCGGAGCCCGGGACCTGGGGGAAGCCCTGAGAAGAATTGGAGAAGGGGCGGCCATGGTTCGCACTAAAGGGGAGCCGGGAACAGGTAATGTGGTAGAAGCCGTAAGGCATATGAGGTTAATAATGGGGCAGGTAAGAAGAGTTTGCAGCCTGCGGGAAGATGAATTAATGGCGGAGGCAAAGAACCTGGGCGCTCCCTTTGAATTATTGAAAGAGGTTAAAAAGCAGGGTAGAGTGCCCGTGGTTAACTTTGCCGCCGGAGGCATTGCTACTCCTGCCGATGCTGCCCTGATGATGCAGCTGGGCTCGGATGGCGTCTTTGTAGGTTCAGGGATATTCAAGTCCACTGATCCGGAATCCCGGGCTAAAGCCATAGTGGAGGCAACTCTAAACTACGACGATTCCCGGGTGCTGGCGGAAGTATCCCGGGGCCTGGGGGAAGCCATGACAGGTATTGAAATGTCAACCCTTAAAGAGGAAGAAAGGATGCAGGTCAGGGGATTATAGTTTTATAGTAGGCCAGAAAAGTTGAGGAGACAAAAGTGAGGATAGGAGTTCTAGCTGTTCAGGGAGCAGTTTCGGAGCATATTGAAATATTAGGTAAATGCGGAGCCCGGGGAGTTCCCGTGAAAAGAAAAGAAGATTTTAAAGAGCTGCAGGGGTTGATTATTCCCGGTGGAGAAAGCACCACTATAGGCAGGCTTATAAATACTTTTAAACTGGACCGGGAAATAATAAAAATGGCCCGGGAGGGTAGGCCGGTTTACGGCACTTGTGCCGGGATGATTTTAATGGCGGCAGAGATTGAAGGAGAGAAGCCCCACCTGAAGCTTATGGATATTAGTGTTTTGAGAAATGCCTACGGACGACAGAGTGAAAGCTTTGAGGCGGACCTGAGGGTATCCCTGTGGGAAGACAAACCCTTTAAGGGGGTTTTTATCCGGGCCCCTCTGGTGGTACGGGCAGGCCCTGATGTGGAAATACTGAGCCGCTTTGAAGGTAAAATTACGGCTGTGAGACAGGGGAATCTTTTAGCAACCTCCTTTCACCCTGAACTTACAGAGGATGAGCGTTTTCACCGGCTATTGATGGAAACTGCAGCCGGGAAAACATAACTTCAAAATATGATAAGAGGAATAAGTAGCTATGAAAAAGCTTCCGTAATTTAGGGAGCTTTTATTTTTTTATTGATTTATTTACCCACAAGTTTATATCAATATGTTAAAATAAATAAAATAAACTAAAATTTTTTTAAAGAATGAATTATAAATCTGGCTGGTAATGGCAGCGTGGCAACGACTCAGCTGTTTAACGAAATCACCAGGAATTCTCCCGCTTCTAAGGGAAGGGAAGCGAAAGCGGGAGTGGTTCACAGACGAGAACAGATAAAGTGGGAAAGGGGTGGTTTTTTATGGAACAGGGAAATGTTTTTGATTTCCTGGAAAAGGGACAGGCAGAAGATAACAGTGTGGATACAGCGGAAGCCCTGAAGAGCCTGGAGGAAAGGGTCAAAGGCTGCTCCTGCTGCCAGCTCCGCCAGAGCTGCCAGCAGGTGGTTTTTGGTGAAGGCAATCCCCGGGCGACTATAATGCTGGTGGGGGAAGGGCCGGGAAGTGAAGAGGACAGGTTGGGAAGGCCCTTT
>CAYYWR010000050.1:0-8240 GCA_964474145.1 uncultured Syntrophomonadaceae bacterium | reverse complement strand
AGTTCAGGAGGACTCCCATGAAGAGATTCCCTCGGGGTATATTATATCTCAATTTCCGGAGGCAGGGAGAATGGTGAAAGAGGGCAGAGAGATTGAACTGGTTATAAGTACAGGACCAACTTATATAGATGTTCCTTCAGTTACCGGGAAAAAAGAACGAGAAGCTAAAATGGTGCTCCAGGAGGAAGGCCTGGTTGTGGATATTTCAGAAGAGCACAGTTCAAGCGTGGCAGCTGGAGAAGTTATTTCTCAGGATCCTGGCCAGGGCTCCAGGCTGTCTAGAGATGACGTGGTGTCAATTGTAGTCAGTAAGGGATCAGAGCCCTTTGCCCTGAGGAATTTATCCGGGAACTCCCTGGAGGAGGCAAAAGAGTGGATACAGTTATATAAGCTGGAATTGGGTGAGTTGGATGAAGAGTTTAGTGAGGATGTGCCTGAAGGTCACATTATAGAACAATTCCCCAGAGCAGGAGAAAAGGCCCAGGCTTTTGATTCCGTAGATCTGGTGGTCAGCAAAGGTCCTGACCCTGAAAAAGCTGTAGATAGTTACTATATTACTATAGATCCTGGCCTGTGGGGTATAGATCAAGGGGAAATAGTCAGGATAGACATAAATGATAATGAGGGGCAAAGAACCGCTTTTGAGGATAATTATACCGGCTCTGACATAGTAATTGAAGGATGGGGAACAGGTACTGTTAGTATAATGAAAAAGGAAGGTCAGGGATATATTACTCTTGAGTATGTTAGTGTTCCGCAATAGGAAGGAGGAGTCAACAGCTGGAAGGAATAATTGTTAAAGGGGTTAGTAGCTTTTATTATGTTAAAACAAATGACCATTTGTACCGGTGCAAGGCCCGGGGACGTTTTAAAAAAGAAAAGATTACTCCTTTAGTAGGAGATAAGGTCAAGTTTACTGAAACTGGCAAAGATGAGGGGGTAATAGAAGATCTATATCCCCGGGAGTGTAAACTGAACAGACCACCTATAGCTAATGTTCAAATGGTTGTTTTTCTTTTTTCCGTAAAAGACCCTCCCCTTAACCTTATGCTACTGGACCGTTTGCTTGTATTGTTGGAGAGCCAATGCCTGGAAGCAGTTATATGCTTTAATAAGGTTGACCTTATTGATGTTGGTGAAATTAATCCTGTTGAAGACCTATACAGGGATATAGGGTATAGAGTAATTTTAACCAGCGCACTAAAAAAACAGGGGATTAATGAGGTGAGGGAGTGTCTAAGGAACAAGATATCTGTAATTGCAGGGCCTTCCGGTTCTGGAAAGTCTACTCTATTAAATAATATTGAAGAGGGTCTGGAGCTTAAAGTGGGTTCTATCAGCTCTAAGTCCAGAAGGGGAAAACAGACTACCAGGCACGTAGAATTGCTCAGTTTAAAATTTGGAGGTCTTGTAGCCGACTCACCAGGCTTTAATCAAATAGATTTAAAAGACATAAAAAGTGAAGAACTGGCTTATTATTTCCCTGAATTTATCCCTTATGGGGAAAGATGCAAGTTTAATGGCTGTAAACACATTCATGAGCCCTCTTGTGCGGTTAAAGATGCTTTAGATAGGGAAGAGATATCTTCTTCTAGATACAGGCATTATACTACATTTCTGGATGAGATAAAAGAAAATGAAAGGAGCTTTTAAATATGGTAAAAATCGCACCTTCTATTCTCTCAGCGGACTTTTCTATTTTGCATGAAGAAATTAAAAAAATTGAAAAAGCAGGTGCGGACTGGGTTCATATTGATGTTATGGACGGCCATTTTGTACCGAATATTACTATGGGTCCCCTGGTTGTTGAAGCAATAAAAAAAAATACTATTTTACCCCTGGACGTTCATTTAATGATTGAAAGCCCTGAACGTTATGTGGAACAATTTGTAAAGGCCGGAGCAGATATAGTTTCTGTTCATGTAGAAGCTTCTGTACATCTAAACAGGACTTTGAATTATATAAAAAGCCTGGGAGTAAAGGCCGGGGTTGCCTTAAATCCTGCTACACCTCTTACTTCTGTGGAATTTGTTTTGGATGACGTTGATATGATACTGTTGATGTCAGTTAATCCCGGGTTTGGAGGACAGGAGTTTATAGAGTCTTCTCTAGAAAAAATAAGAAAGCTAAAAAAAATTGTTTCTCAACGTTCTATACTGGTAGAGGTTGACGGGGGAATTAACTCTGAAAATGCTTCTAGAGTTTCTGAAGCAGGAGCAGATGTGCTGGTGGCAGGCTCTGCAGTTTTTTCCCAAAATGATACCAGCTTAGCCATTAAGCTTCTTCGCACTGAAAAAAAGATGGTTTGATGTAGTTTTTTGTGGTATAATTGATTTGTTTACAATTTGTTAATCCTTCAGGGTCCGGTGAGAAATATATTATTTCAATTCCGAACCGGCGGTAAAAGCCCGCGAGCTTTAGGAGCAGATCTGGTGCAATTCCAGAGCCGACAGTATAGTCTGGATGGAAGAAGGAGAGTATGCCCTGAGGGTAATCCCAGGGTATTTTTATTTCGAAATTAAAGAGGTGATAAGTTTTAAATGGAGTCTGATGAGAAATATATGTGGTTGGCTTTAGACCTGGCACAACAAGGTATGGGCAGGACAAGTCCTAATCCCATGGTTGGTGCGGTAATTGTTAAGGATGGTGAGATACTGGGCACCGGATATCACCAGAAAGCTGGCACGCATCACGCAGAGATATATGCTCTAAATATGGCGGGAGAAAGAGCAAAGGGGGCAACTTTATATGTTACATTAGAGCCCTGTGCACACTTTGGAAGAACTCCTCCCTGTACAGAAAAAATTATTCAGGCCGGCCTTGAAAGAGTTGTGATTTCTATGATAGACCCTAATCCTTTAGTCAGTGGTTCAGGAGCTGCTGCCTTAAGGGAAGCCGGGATTAAAGTAAAAGAAGGGGTATTAAAGGAAAAGGCAAAAAAGTTAAATGAAACATTTTTAAAATATATTACTTCAGGAATGCCCTTTACCATTTTAAAGTCTGCCATGAGCATGGATGGGAAAATTGCCACTAAAAAAGGTTTTTCCCGCTGGATTACTTCAGAAAAATCCAGGGAATTTTCCCACCAGCTCAGGAACCAGGTAGATGCTATTATGGTTGGCATTGGCACTGTTCTGGCTGATAATCCCAGACTTACTACCAGGTTAGAGGGAGAAGATATAAGGAGTCCCGTAAGGGTAATTGTGGATACTAATGGCCTGCTTCCTTTAGAGTCCAGGGTGGTAAGGCATTCTAATAGCGAAACAAAAACTATTTTAGCTACTACTCAGATGGCTCCTTATGAAAAATTAAAGGCGCTTACAAACCTGGGGGTGGAAGTCTACCAGGGGCAAAGCAAGGATAATCAAGTAGATTTAAAGGCTTTGTTGAAATATCTAGGAGATAAAGAGATAAGCAGCCTTTTAGTAGAGGGTGGGGCAACCCTCAATTACTCTTTAATAAAAGAGGGATTGGTGGACAAAACTTTATTTTTTATAGCCCCCAGGGTGATTGGCGGCAGCAAAGCGCCTACCCCTGTTGGTGGAGAAGGTGTTGATTTTTTAGATGAAGCCTGGGAAATACAGGATATTAAGGTGAAGTATTTGGGGAAAGACATTTTATTAACCGGCTACCTGGACAAAAGGGGTTGAAAAGGTGTTCACAGGAATTGTTGAAGAATTGGGAACAATAAAGGGAATAGAAGTTAATAGCTCAAGCCCTTCAATTGAAGTACTGGCCACAGAAGTTCTTTCAGATATAAAGATTGGCGACAGCATTTCTGTTAACGGAGTATGCCTTACAGTAATATCTTATAATACAAATTCTTTTCAAGTAGAGGTTATGCCTGAAACATTAAGAAAAACAGGGTTGTTTGAACTGAAAAGGAGTCACAAGGTAAACCTGGAAAGAGCTCTTTCCCTAAAAGATCGTCTGGGGGGGCATATTGTAACCGGTCATATTGATGGACAGGGTAAAATTTTAAAGAAGTACACGGAAAAAAACTCCCTGGTTATAGAGATTGGTGCTCCGCCAGAAGTTCTAAAATATGTTATCCCCAAAGGCTCTATAGCCATAGACGGTATTAGCTTGACTGTAGTAGATTTGAAAAAGGGTAGTTTCACTGTTTCTTTAATCCCTCATACTGCCGGGATTACAACCCTGGGCTTAAAGAAAACAGGAGACAAGGTAAATTTAGAAGGAGATTTGATTGGCAAATACGTGGAGAAGTTTGTTTCTGTTGAAAAGCATGGGGATAACTCCAGTAATATAAGTATGAAGGATTTACTAGAAAAAGGATTTATTTAAAAGGAGATGGTAAGGAGATGTCTTTTAACCGAATCGAAGAGGCGCTGCAAGATTTTAAAAGGGGAAATATGGTAATCGTAGTTGATGATGAAGATCGAGAAAATGAAGGAGATTTAGTTATGGCTGCTGAAAAAGTTACTCCGGAAGCCATAAATTTCATGGCTAAATATGGACGTGGTCTAATCTGTGCCCCGTTAACTGCAGAAAGGATAGAGGAATTGGACCTTCCCTTGATGGTCAATGAAAATACAGAAGGGTTGGGAACGGCTTTCACAGTATCTGTGGATGCTGCAGATGTTACAACGGGAATATCTGCCCAGGAAAGGGCCTTGACTGTAAAGTCTTTGATTTCTCCAGAAACGGCTCCCCGTGATTTAAACCGTCCCGGTCATATATTCCCCCTGCGGGCCAAAGAAGGAGGAATATTGCGGCGAGCAGGACACACCGAGGCGGCTGTAGATTTAGCCAGCATGGCCGGGTTATATCCTGCCGGGGTTATTTGTGAAATCATGAATGAAGACGGGACTATGGCCAGAGTTCCTGAGCTAATGGAATTCTCTCAAAAATATGGTCTAAAAATAATTACCATTGCTGAATTAATTAAGTATCGTATGAAAAAAGAGAAGCTGGTATTTAGAGCTGCCCAAGCGGAGCTGCCTACTATATATGGAAACTTTAAACTGGTTGCTTACGAAAATTCGGTAGATGACGAAGCTCACATAGCCCTGGTAAAAGGGGAAATTGAAAGCGAAGATGATGTTCTGGTAAGGGTGCATTCAGAGTGTTTAACGGGAGATGTTTTAAAGTCCCTGAGATGTGACTGTGGCAACCAGCTGGCTCAAGCCATGAAAAAAATTAATCAGGAAGGTAAGGGAGTTTTAATATATATGCGCCAGGAAGGCAGAGGAATTGGCCTTTCAAATAAAATTAAGGCCTATCAACTTCAAGACGAAGGCAGGGATACAGTGGAGGCTAATGAAGAACTGGGATTTCCTGCTGACTTAAGGGACTATGGCATAGGTGCCCAGATTCTAGTTGATCTGGGAGTAGGAAATATCAAGCTTTTAACCAATAATCCTAGAAAAATAAAAGGCCTGGAGGGTTATGGCTTGCAAATTGTAAAAAGAGTGCCTTTGGAAATTAAGCCAGGGGCTTATAATTTTTGCTATCTAAACACCAAGAAAGAAAAGCTGGGTCATCTTTTAGAGCAATAAAAATAAAGAAAACGGGAGGAAAATTATGAGTAAAAAAATATTTGAAGGTCAGTTAACTGCAGATTCTTTTAAATTTGGTATAATTGTAAGCAGATTTAATGAACTTATTTCTAGCAAGCTTTTGGATGGAGCCCTTGATAGCTTGCAAAGGCATGGAGCTTTAGAAGAAAATATTGAAATTGCCTGGGTTCCTGGTTCTTTTGAGATTCCCTTGATAGCTCAGAAAATGGCTAAATCTCAAAAATACGATGCAATAATCTCACTGGGAGCAGTTATCAGGGGAGCAACGCCCCATTTTGATTATGTGTCCAGCGAAGTATCCAAGGGAATTGCTAAGGTCAATTTAGACACAGGAGTACCTGTAATATTTGGCATCATTACCAGCGATACTTTGGAGCAGGCCATTGAGAGAGCAGGTACTAAAGCCGGTAATAAGGGTTGGGATGCAGCTATGTCTGCCATTGAAATGGCCCACTTGACTCAACAAATGGCATAGTTATTATCAGTTAATTTGGGAGGAGAAAAATGGCTACCTATTTTTTGGACGCTTTGGGAGATATGTGTCCTATACCTGCCTTGAAAGCAGACAAAAAGCTAAAAGAATTGAAAAAAGGTGATGTGCTGGTGGTGGAGTCGGACCACAGTTGTGCCATGACCAGTATTCCCAATTATTTCAAAAGAAGGAACTACGAGATAACAATTGAAGAAGTAGTCGAAGGTATCTGGCAAATAAAGATTGCTAAAGGAAATTAGTTGCAGGTTCTATATCGACTTAGTTTAATATAATGATTTAATAATGTAGCACTTGTAGTACAACACTAATATTGATATTATTGTACAATATAAACGAAATGGAATTGAGGGCGTTATGCCAAAAACAGAGTCACAGGTAAGAAAATATAATTACTCAAAAATTAAACAGCCTTATCAGGCTGTATTAGTAATATCAATAAATATAATTGTATGTTTACTACTTTTTATGTACAGGCCCTATCTGCCGGGGATATGGATTTTTGGCCTGGCCTTTGGATTTGCACTACAGAGATCCCGTTTTTGTTTTGCGGCTTCCTTTCGTGATTTAATCTTGCTGCGTAATTCTGCATTAATGAGAGCAGTAATATTAAGTATGCTGGTTTCGACCACAGGCTATTTGCTGCTCCAGGCCTTTTATTTTGGTTACAGCAGTCATATAGGTTTTATCTTCCCCGTGGGTCTTCATACCGTTTTTGGCGCTTTTATGTTTGGATTGGGTATGGTTGTAGCTGGCGGATGTGCCTCCGGGGCGTTAATGAGGATGGGTGAAGGCTACTTGATGCAGTGGATTACATTTATTGGTTTGATTATAGGCTCTGTTGCTGGAACTTTTTCCTTTGGCTGGTGGGAGGAGATATCTATTAGTAATTCTCCATATTTATATTTGCCTGAGATTTTTGGCTGGCCTGCTGCTGCAGGTATACAGTTGATAGTGCTGTTGTTTTTATATTTTTTCCTCAATAGATTTGATTAAATAATAATAATATGAGGAGAAGGATGAAATGGACCCCAAACTGGAACAGACTTTTTACCAAAAATATATAAAGAGGGTGTGGCCCTATTGGGCAGGTGCTGTGTGTATAGGCTTTTTAAATGTTTTATTTTTGTTTTTTTACTCCCGCTTTTGGAGTTTTTCTTCTGCATTTGGTTACTGGGGAGGCTGGTTCTTTCAGAGAATAGGGGTATCTATAGAGGACCTGTCCTATTTTAATCACTATAAGTACACTAGAGTTTTCACAGAAGGTTTTTTTGACAACTTAGAAACTTTAATAGTTATGAGTATGGTAGTGGGAGCATTTATATCTGCCCTGGCAGCAGGGGAATTTAGGAAAAGAAAGGTAAAGTCCTGGAAGCATGCTGCTGCAGCTATTTCCGGGGGGTTCTTAATGGGTTACGGAGCCAGAATATCCTTTGGCTGTAATATTGGTGCTTATTTAAGTGCTATTAGCTCCATGTCTATCCATGGTTGGGTGTTTGGCATATTCACTTTTTTTGGGGCTTTATTAGGAAGTAAAATACTGATCAAGTATTTTCTCTAGACTAGGTTAACAAAAGCTTCTGGTGCGGGGACATTTAATAAAGTCTAAAAAAGTTTTTTGAACGGAAGTTTTAGGTTTAACATCTGAGTATACTACTGTAAAATTATGAGCAAAGGAGATACCTTCAACTTTAAGGGCTCTTAATGACTCATGCCTGAGTTCTTTGCGTATGGCTAAACGGGAGAGTATGGAAACCCCCTGTCCGGCTTCTACAGAGGACTTGATGGCTTCAATGGTATTTAATTCCATAACTATTTTTAATTCTTCCATGAAAGTATTGTTTTTTTCTAAGGCTTTTTCTATGGTTTCCCTTATTCCAGAACCTTCCTCCCTTAAAATAAGAGGGAGGTTTCTTAATTCTTCCAGGGTAACAAAGTCATCATTAGTTATATTAAAATTAGTATTATTATTACCTGTTATAAGGACAAGCTCATCGATACAAATGTTTTTACCAATTAGTTCACCCTGTAAAGTGTTTTCAGGTATAGGCCCTTCTACCAATCCTACGTCAATTATTCCATCTTCAGTTTTTTCAATAATTTCTTTTGTATTTCCTATTGTTAATTTTACTATACTCTGGGGGTACTTTTCCCGAAATGTATAAATGCTGCAGGGGAGAGCATATCCACCAATAGTTGTACTGGCACCT
>CAYYWR010000049.1:0-8292 GCA_964474145.1 uncultured Syntrophomonadaceae bacterium | reverse complement strand
CCGATGGTACTTGGGACGAGAGTCCCCGGGAGAGTAGGTCTTTGCCAGAATTAAAAATATTAAAAGAACCCCTTAAGTCTTAAATGATTTAAGGGGTTTTAGTATTCAATTATATTTACCGGGTTGATTATAACTTTTTAGTGTGTTATCATATTAGATAAACATAATATAGTGTTTTAATTTGGATAAGCTTTAATACTATAAAAGGGAGTGTTATTATTTATGAAAATTAAAATTCTTGGTCCTGGCTGCAAAAACTGCCATAAGTTGGAAAATCAGGTGAGTGATGCTCTAAAAGAACTGGAAATGCAGGCTGATGTGGAAAAAATTGAAGATATGGAAAGTATTATGGAACACGACGTTTTTATGACTCCTGGCCTTGTTATTAACGACAAAGTAAAAGTTTCAGGAAGGGTTCCAAAAGGTGATGAAATAAAAAAATGGATTAAAGAAGAACAATAGAATAATAGGTAAGAACCATAAATTCGCACAGGAGTGATTAAAAATGAAAGAATGGCAAAAATTTCTGCTAATATCCACTGTTTTTTTGGTAGCATATTTTACACCTTTTGATCACCCCCAGTTTAAGGCTTCTATGACGGAGGCCTTTCTTATGTTACAGTATTATGCCAGGGAGCACGTATTGCACACCTTGATTCCTGCTTTTTTTATTGCCGGAGCCATTGCTAATTTTATTTCCCAGGGTGCTGTAATTAAGTACTTTGGAGGTGCTGCGCACAAAGCCCTGGCATATTCGGTAGCGTCTGTTTCAGGCAGCGTATTGGCCGTATGTTCCTGCACGGTTTTGCCACTTTTTGCAGGCATCTATAAAAAAGGAGCCGGGCTTGGCCCGGCTATAGCCTTTTTATATTCAGGCCCTGCGATTAACATACTGTCCATCATTCTTACAGCAAGGGTACTTGGTTGGCAGTTGGGTCTGGCCAGAGCCTTGGGAGCAGTGATATTTGCTATCATTGTAGGACTTATTATGGGCTTTTTGTTTCGACGGGAGGAGGAAGAGAGAGCTAACACATCACTAGGCGGCATGGCCCATGGAGGAGAGGAAAAGCGTAGCATAATACAGAATCTATTATATTTTTTAGTTCTTGTCCTTATACTTGTTATGGCTGCTTTAGGAAAACCTGATGAAGCAGCAGGTTTTTGGAATTTGGTTTTCCAGTTCAAATGGTATTTTGTAGTGGCGTTGCTTGCGATACTGGGCTTAATGGTATGGCGCTGGTTTGATAATGAAGAGAGAAAAACCTGGGTTAGTTCTACCTGGGATTTTACTAAACAAATCCTTCCCCTTCTTTTAGCTGGTGTCCTGGTGGCTGGCTTGCTCATGGGGCGTCCGGGAACTGATGCTGGACTCATCCCTCCTCATTATATTGAGAATCTGGTGGGAGGCAATACAATTCAAGCTAATCTGGTAGCTTCTTTTCTTGGGGCTTTCATGTATTTTGCCACTCTTACGGAGGTGCCTATTCTGCAGGGGTTATTGGGTTCTGGCATGGGACAGGGGCCAGCTCTGGCATTGCTATTAGCGGGACCAGCCCTTAGTTTGCCCAATATGCTTGTTATTCGTAGTGTGCTGGGCACCAAAAAAACAATTATTTTTATAATGTTAGTATCAATTATGGCTACTATATCGGGCATGATATACGGAAGCATTGCCGCTCATATTTAAAAAATGTAAAAAAGAATGTTTAGTAAGCGCAGTCATTTCATAGCTTATATGTTATAATTTTTATGTGGATTACTTTAAAGGGGTGATGCAAAATAGATAATAATAACTTTATTATAAAGAAAGCTGACTTTTTCAAAGCTTTAGCTCATCCTACTAGAATCAAGATTCTTGAACTATTAAGGCAGGGTGAACGCTGTGTTTGTGAACTGCTGGAAGAGTTAAACCTGGAGCAGTCTAATGTATCTCAACATCTGGCGATATTAAGGAAGCAAGGAATCCTTAAAGCCAGGAAAAAGGGCCTGAAGGTATTATATTCTGTAAAAAACCAAAATATATACAATATCTTAGACAGCGCTGCAGATATTCTCAAACAAGAAATACTGGAAGACAGCACCTTAATTAAGGAAATTTAAAAGCATTCCCGTACCAGAGATTTATAGTATAAAGCAATTTTTTAAGGATGTATCTATATTTGCAGGATATAGTGTTGATTTTTTTCCAGGAAAGAATTAATATTGTAGTTAGAGATCATTTTTGCGTATAAAAAAAATAAGGGGGTGACAGTTTGTTTGGAAGACTTGGTTCCACAGAATTACTAATAATTTTAGGAATTGTTTTGATTATATTTGGCCCCAGCAAACTACCTGAACTTGGTAAGACCCTTGGTAACGGAATCAGAGAGCTTAGATCTTCTACCAAAGATTTAAAGGAGAGCATCGATTTGGAGGAGGATGTAAATAATCAGGATCCCTAGACTTGTTTTGTAAATAAAAAGGAGATACAATTTGGCGCAAGTTGTATCTTTTTTTTATTACTTTCAAAATGTAATGGATAGATATCTTTAAATTTATGTGTTTACGGGAGGGAAAAATAATGAAAAACCACATCAATAAACTAGCAAACTGGATCAAGTATAGAGTGTCGGATGCCGGTTTAGAGGGTGTTGTCCTTGGGTTGAGTGGAGGGCTTGATTCTTCAGTGCTGGCGGGATTGTGTGCGAAAGCTTATCCAGATAATACGTTAGGATTGATCATGCCCTGTTATAGCCATGCTGAAGACGAAGAGCATGCTCGTTTAGCAGCAGAAGCCTTTAATATCCCTATTAAAGTTATTGTCCTGGATGATATTTTTGATCTATTTATGACCAAATTTAGGGAAGAAAAAGATTTTAGTCACGGAGATTTAGCCATAGCTAATGTAAAGCCCCGCTTGAGAATGATATCTCTTTATTATTATGCAGCCGAAAAGAAGTACCTGGTAGCAGGAAGCAGTAATCGCAGCGAAATAGCCGTAGGCTATGCCACGAAATATGGTGACAGTGCTGTCGATATAATGCCTTTAGCTAAATTACTGAAGAGCCAGGTAAAGGAGATAGCTGAATATTTAGATGTGCCCAGGGAAATTATAGAAAAGCCTCCTTCCGCAGGTCTCTGGTCGGGGCAGACTGATGAAGGCGAAATGGGGATAACCTATGCTGAGCTGGATGATTACCTTTTGGGAAGAGAGATTGACAAAAAGGTTAGAGAAAAAATAGAACGAATGATTAAAGGAGCAGAGCATAAAAAGAAATTTCCTCCTATTCCAGATTTTTAATTCCAATAAAGGTAGAAACAGTTTGCGTGTTGATTGCGTGTTGAAGTAAGGGCTTCATTATGCTAGAATTGCAATGTGTTATAATGAAGTTTTTTTGAGAGGAGTTGCAATTTATGGCAGGCCATTCCAAATGGGCTAATATTAAACATAAAAAGGCCAGAGCAGATGCACAGAAGGGACAGGTATTTACTAAAATATCCAGGGAATTAATGGTGGCAGCCCGGGAAGGTGGAGGTGATGAAGAGTCAAATTTCCGCTTAAGGCTGGCAATTCAAAAAGCCCGGGATGTCAATATGCCTAATGATAATATAAGCAGAGCAATAAAAAAAGGCATGGGTGAAGTAGATGGTGTGAAGTTTGAAGAAATGACCTATGAAGGGTACGGTCCTGGAGGAGTAGCTATTCTCTTAGAAGTTATGACGGATAACCGAAATAGAACAGCATCAGAGATTAGAAATGTTTTTGACAGACATAACGGCAACCTTGGGGAATCAGGTTGTGTAGCCTGGATGTTTAACAGGAGGGGTTATATAACTCTATACAAAGACAAGGTGGATATGGATGAAGATGATTTGATGTTGCTAGTTTTAGAAGAGGGAGCAGAAGATTTTAAATCAGATGATAATAGCTATGAAATAATTACAGAGCCAGAGTTCTTTGCAGAAATAAAGGATAGCCTTCTTGATAGAAAAATTGATATAGATATAGCAGAAGTTACCATGGTTCCACAAAATATTGTTAAAATAGAGGAGGAAGAAGAAGGAAAAATGCTTCTTCAACTTATGGAATCCCTGGAAGAGCACGATGATGTTCAAAACGTTTACGCTAATTTTGACCTGCCCGATGAAGTGTTAAGTACTTAAAAAATTTAATAAAAAAAATAATACTTGAGTATATTTTTTATTTCCCCAGGGTAAAATTATAAAAAACTCTCTGGGGGGTTGAATAATGTCAGAGCAAAACAACAGGTGGAATTTCCCCCACAAAAATTATGGATTGATAGTAGTATTTGTTCTGTTTATATTTATAACAGTTTTTTTGGTCAGCTGGCATATAAATGGTGACTTATTTGTTACCGATGAACAAAATGGTAACTCAGTAGTAAAAGAGGGCTCCAGTATAGTGTTTCGCACAGTATACAATTGTGGACATGAAATTGAACAGTGCCTGGAAAATATACCAGAAGCCTTTGAGGGTTTTACCTTTACAGGTTATACCAGGGAAGAGCTTAAAATAAACCTTCCTCCTGGTTGGGAAGTGTCCAGCTTTAGACCTGCAGATGTTGTTATAAAAAGGACAAAAGGTATTCCCTGTCAGGAATGCAGTGAAATACAGTATATTGGCATTTATGAAGACAGGATAGCTATATATCAGGGGGAGCGCCCCCATGGTGTGGTGAAGGAAGTTACTGACTTTGAGGTAAAGGAAATATATCGAGAGGACCTGGAAGAAGGAATTCCTTTTTCCACCGAGGAAGAGAAAAAGAGAATACTGGAAAGCTACACCAGTTAGAAACATCACCACTAAGGTGGTGTTTTTTAGTTTTTTCACTTTACATAAAAGCGAATAAGCGTTTGCAATTATTGTGTCCCATGTTATAATAGAATAATTAACATTAAAATTTACTTGCAGGAATCAGGTGATTACTTTGATTATTATAGGAATAGATCCCGGTCTGGCCTTGACGGGGTACGGTATAATAAAAGATGAAAAGGGAAAGTGTGCTGTGGTTACCTACGGTTGTATTGGAACTGCTGGCGGAGAAAGTACCGCAAGCAGGCTTTCAAAGATATACCAAGATATCAGGGATATCATAATAGAGTACAGGCCTGATACTATGGCTGTAGAGGAGCTTTATTTTAATAAAAACGCCCGGTCAGCTTTTTTAGTTGGGGAAGCCAGGGGAGTAGTTTTGCTGGCAGCCGCTCATCTCAACCTGGAAGCTTTTGACTATACTCCCTTACAGGTTAAGCAAAGTGTAGTCGGTTACGGCAGAGCAACTAAAAAACAGGTTAAAGATATGGTGAAGATTAGCTTAAACCTGAAAGAATCAGTAAAGCCTGATGATGCTTCTGATGCTCTGGCTGTAGCTTTATGTCATCTTTATTCTAGAAGGTTAAAAGAAAAAGGCTTATTGTAGGAGTGGGAAAATTTGTTGTCTTACATATCTGGAACACTGGCTCATTCTTGTGCTGAATATATTGTTGTAGAAAACCAGGGCATAGGTTACAAAATATTTATTCCTCCCGGGATGCAGAATGCATTGCCAGAAAAAGGTGAAAAAGTTAAGATATATACTCATCTAAATTTCAAGGAAGACAGGATAATACTGTTTGGTTTTTATCAGCTTGATGATGTAGCCCTTTTTGAGCTTCTCCTTACTGTTTCCGGCATAGGGCCCAGGGGAGCTTTTGCTGTAATAGGGTCCATGCCTGCTGCTAATTTTTACTTGTCAGTTATCAATGAAGATGTTGAAAATCTGACAGTAGTACCGGGAATAGGCAAAAAAACAGCTAAACGTATTATCCTGGAGCTCAAGGAGAAAATATCTTCCCTTAGAAGTGAAATAAGTGGAATGACCGGTGTCCAGGAAAAACAAAAGGGCGTATTTCATGAATTAAATGAAGCCCTTGCCTCCCTGGGATATGGACCCAAAGAGTCTGCAGAAGCAGCAAGTTTTATTGAAAAAGAGGGGCACTCAGAAAAATCCCTGGAGGAAATATTGCGGTTGGCCCTCAAGTATCTGGCCGGTCTTTAATTAAAGGAGAGGTTGTTTTTGGAGGAAAGGCTAGTATCTGCAAAATTAAGTCAAGAAGAAGATAGGAAAATTGACCAGGCACTTCGTCCGGTTAATTTCAATAGTTTTATAGGCCAGCAAAAAAATAAGGATAACTTAAAGATATTCATACAGGCAGCTAAAGAGAGGGAGGAAGCACTGGACCACGTTCTTCTATACGGCCCTCCAGGACTGGGGAAAACAACACTGGCCCATATAATTGCCAGGGAGATGGGTGTTAACATAAGGGTAACTTCTGGCCCTGCTATTGAAAGGCCCGGGGACCTGGCTGCTATTTTAACTAACCTGGGGAAAGGGGACATTCTGTTTATTGATGAAATTCACCGCCTCCACAGGAGTGTAGAAGAAATACTATACCCTGCCATGGAGGATTTTGCCCTGGACTTAATTGTGGGAAAGGGTCCCAGCGCCCGATCTTTAAGGCTTGACCTTACCCCTTTCACCTTGATCGGGGCTACTACCCGGGCAGGTTTGTTATCTCCCCCCTTTAGAGACCGGTTTGGAGTTCTGGCCAAGCTGGAGTTTTATCTTAAAGAGGAACTACAACAAATAATTGAAAACTCAGCAGGGCATCTTAATATAGCTATTGTCCAGGAAGGCTCTTTTAAAATAGCGGCTAGCTCCCGGGGCACCCCTAGAATTGGCAACAGGCTGCTAAAAAGGATAAGGGATTTTGCCCAGGTAAAAGGTAATAATAAGATAGATAAGATAATTGCTAACGAAGGGTTAAGGCTTCTAGAGATAGATGACCTGGGCCTGGACAATACCGACAGGCAGCTTTTGCTTGCCATAATCCAAAAGTTTTCAGGTGGTCCTGTAGGGCTGGATACCCTTGCTGCAGCTATCAGCGAAGAGTCAAGTACCATAGAGGATGTCTACGAACCGTACCTGATAAAGATTGGTTTTATCAGCAAGACACCCCGGGGCAGGGTAGTTACTCCTTTGGCTTACAGGCACCTGAACATTGATATTGATAAAGAAAGCTTTGTCCAAAAAAGTATTTTTGATTGAAGGTGTTAACCTGTGAATTTATTGCTTCACATGTGTTGTGGTCCCTGTACCACATCCAGCTATAAAAGATTTGTCCAGCTGGGTTATAATATCAAGGGGTTTTTTTTCAATCCAAATATTCACCCTTACAGGGAATACAAAAAAAGACTGGAAACCCTGGAAGAGTACTGCAGCAAAGAGGATATAAGTTTATTAATAGATAACCGTTACCTGTTGGAGGAATTTTTAAAGGAAGTAGTTTCCCAGGGGGAAAACAGGTGTTTTTTCTGTTACAGCATGCGCCTTGAGGAGGCTGCAAATAGAGCCAGACAGGAAAATATACCTTATTTCTCCTCTACATTGCTTATAAGCCCCTACCAAAAGCACGAAATAATAATTCAGGCTGGAGAGGATGCAGCACAGAAGTCCGGGGTAAACTTTGTTTATGAAGACTTGAGGCCTTTCTATAAAGATAGTGTGCAGATATCTCGACAGGAGGGTATGTACCGGCAGCCCTACTGCGGTTGTATCTATAGTGAAAAAGATCGCTATTATAAACTGCCCTGATTAATTGCTAACTACTGAAAATGCAAGGGGGGTACAGGATGTTTAATTTTGAATCCTTCGGCAAAATCATCATAGGGATAGGCGCATTTCTAATCATACTTGGAGTAGTGGTTTATTTAACAGGAAAGATTTTTGGTATTGGAAGGCTCCCGGGGGATATCTTTATTCAAAGAGAGAACTTTACCTTTTACTTTCCCCTGGCTACTTCTATTATCATAAGCATCGTTTTAACTATATTGTTAAATCTTTTCAGGCGTTTTTAATGATATTATTTGAGTTGATTTCCCAAGTGAGATGAATGGCCCTCAAAAAGTTAAAGCAGCGGATGCTGCTTTTTATCTTTTTTAGCAGGAAGAATTAAATTTCTGTCGAAAATGTAATAGGTGAATATAGTAAATAATGCAAACCCTGGAGGTTTAAAGAGTATGTATAAAAAAATACTTGTTCTGGCGGCATTGTTTTTTTTGATAATACCTGTTTTTGTCCAGAGTAATTCAGCTACTGGCGTTTCACAGCTCAAAATTGGGATTATCAGGGATTCTGAAGAAATAAAAGTGGTAATTCCTTCAAACCATATAATGGTCAATGAACATAATGGGGCCATTATTAAATGTCCGGAGGGTAAACTATTGACAGGGGAAGAGTTTATACTGGTGCC
>CAYYWR010000048.1:1479-8475 GCA_964474145.1 uncultured Syntrophomonadaceae bacterium | reverse complement strand
AGGCCCACAACGTGCCACCGGTTCTGGTGAAGGCTATAGCCCTGGTGGAAACCGGGGGGCGGCATTATGACATGCAGGGTGACGTAATGCTGGGAGGCAGTGGAGAGATAGGGATTATGCAAGTTTATCCCGACCCCAACATGTTTACAGAGGAGGAAATAGAAAAACTTTTTACCCTGGAGTTTAATGTGGAGGCAGGAATTCGTATGCTGATAGAGAAAAAAATGTATTCCGGTTATGTTCTACCTTATTTTTATGAAAGGGAGAATCCCGGGGAACTTTTTATGGATGATAATATCTTGGAAACCTGGTATTTTGCTCTGTGGGCTTATAACGGCTGGAATCAGGGCAACAATCCCGCTGTAGTCGGGGAAGGGAATACGTACCAGGATAGGGTTATTTCCCAGGTTCATGCCCTGGGACAGGAAATGCACCCCATGCCGGCAGCTCTGTTTACAGAGGATATGCCGGCTGCCGGGGAGCTATTCCCCGTGGCCGGCAAAAACCAGGGTAATCTCACTCCGGTGGAAAAAGAGAAGTCCCGGGTGATTAACGTGGATACCCTGCGGATAAGGGAAAAACCGGCTCTGTTATGGGGAAGGGACCAGGAACCAGTTCCCGTGAAAGGCACTCTGAAAAAGGACCAGGAGGTTTACCTGCTGGAGGGTCCCTACACTGCCACCAGCCATCGCTGGTATGAGGTGGCCAATGAGGCGGGAACTCCCCTGGGCTGGGCAGCAGGAATATACAAAAATCACAGCCAGAAACTCAGCTTTATGGGATACCTGTCGGTGCTTTCAGGTTTTTCCGGTCTTGAATGGCTGACACCCCACCAAAGGGTTAGCCCGGAGAAAAAATGGACGGTACGCTTTAGCCAGATGCCGGACCTGGAGTCATCCCCACCGGGCTCCATAGAGATAAGGGATCATATAGGGAGAAGGTTCCCCCTGGAGATAAAAGAAATAGAAGAGGAAATGGAACTGCAGCTAAAGCCCCTGCAAAAATATTTACCCCAGGGAGTTTACATCTTACATATTTCTGAGGAACTGGTGTCAAAAAAAGGAGATAAGCTGGGCGAGGGGCTGAGAATGCATTTTTATGTAGAATAAAAAAGAGCTATAAGCAGGTGCAAGTCTGAAAACAAAAGGCCCTTACCATCATTTGACTAGAACCAGGAGATGGAACCGGGTTACATTGAGGAGGCTTTAGCAATGGGAGCAAACAGCAAGTCCCCCAGCATCTGGGGAAGAATTCAGCCCATCCACGTATTTGGCTTTGCCCTGGGCTACCTTGCGCTAGCCTGGTTGGTATCATATTATGGTGATGCCCATAATTTTTTATCCCTCCAGGAACGCTTGATAAACCGGGGGCGGGAGCGGCCCTTTATGTGGTATTTTCTTTTTATGGAGGGGAGCCCCACAGAAATGCTGCAGTGGGCTTACCTGGCGGGCACCGTGGTGTTGTGCGGTTACCTCAGCGGACAGCTCCGGGCTAAAAAGTATTTTCCCCCATCCCGTTTTTTCCTGCTTTTGGGAGTGGGGACCAGCATTATGCTCATGGAGGATGCTGGCAACCTCCGCCACCAGATAAAGTATTATGTTCGCCTTATATTTGGGGATACTATGAGTCTAGGTGTGGGAACGGAAATTGTTTTTTACCTTCTTCTGGCTTCCCTGTTGCTGTATGCCTTTGTGAAATACTGGCGTTATCCCTGGCAGTCCTGGCAAACCCGTTACTACATGATAGGAGGGTGCTTATTCTATGCAGTAGCTGCTATCGCTTCCGCCACCCGGCACTTTAGAGACTGGTATGATCATGCCGGTGAGTGGATTCTAAAAGTCCTGGGATTGTCAGAAACAGTTAACGCCCTGTTTATTCCCTACAGTGGGGGTAGGGACGCGGGCTTTTATATCATGGACTTTCTGGTAGAGGAGTCTATAGAGCTTATGGGAGCCAGCGCCCTTTGTGCAGCTATCTTAGCTTATTTGCGGGAGTTCCAAAAAACCCCCGGCGTGGCTGTAGTTAAGGGGAGTAAGACAGGAAAGACAGGAAAGTAAGACAGGAAAGTAAGAAAAGGTTGTTTCAATAAGAAAAGGCTGCTTCATATCTATGCTATATACTCAGGCAGATTTCTTTTTCATCAAAATAACTCTAAAGGCAATGTAGATAACAACACCGGCTATAAAGGCATTTATCACGGACCCCAGGAGAAAATCAAAGGAAGCAGATTTAACCTGGGAAAGCAGCGGAAGGAAGAGTTCAGATTCCTTTATCCCCGGAGGAAAATCCCTGAATATGCTTTTTAAGTCCAGAGCCAGGTTTTTGCTTATCCTTTCCAGGCCCATACTGAAAACCACAAACCTGCCGGTAAGGACGTTCAAGGTGTAGAAAAAAGGAATTAATATACCGGTAGCCAGGCTTACTGAAACAGCCGTAACGGCGCTGGCCTGCAGTATCCTGGCGGCAATCAGGGAAAGCACAGCTCCAAACCCCAGGGAAGGCAGAAAATTCCAAAAAATAGCTATGGCTACGCCCAGGGCTATTTTCCTGGGAGAAGTTTTAAGCTTTAATATATTTACCATCTCATTATAAAGCCTCTGGAAACAATTTTTAACTTTTTCAATCATATTTAACCACCTGCAATATTTAAAAGCCATGTTTATATTATATTCAATTTTTCGACTTTAAACCCCCTTATAACTTTCCATTGATTTTTTCCTACTTAACCTCAATTCCTGTTACCACGCTGTCAAAGAGGTAAAGGGTAACTTCTGCATCTATTTTCAGGTCCCGGGGCGGATAATCGGAAGAATTTTTCCACACCGCCAGTTCTTCTGAGGTATTGTAATACTGGTACCTTCCCCCTGTATCCATAATACTGATTCTGTTGTCCGGTATGTTTGCGGAGGAGATTTTCCCCTGAACTTTTTCAGCCTGGTAGAGTGTGATTCTATCCTCAGCTTGAACAATTTTGACGTAATCATTTGACTTCAAGTTATAGGGACTCATTTCCTTATTGCTGCTGGAGTAAGCAGTCATTTCATCATCAACTCTGTAGCTTTCTGAACTCCCATCTATTTCTACACTTAATCTGTCTTGCGTTTCACTTGTCGAGATAACTATTCCATAATCATGGGGAGTTACTGTGACTTTTTGCAGGGTAGTCCCTACGAATTCCAGAATCACCATATCTCCTGCAGCCAGGTCCTCAAACTCGGGACTGGAAATGCCTGGTATATTGTAAGTGGTGTCGGAGGATGCTCTGTAACTGTATGTTGATGTTCCCTCTCTCACCTCTAACCTTTCCCGGGAAGTATTTATTTCTTCTATACTTACTATTTTTTCTGTAATCACCTCTACCCGGTCGACGATGTCCTCATCCAGGGTGACCAGGACTTTTTGGCCTTCTTCCAGGTCACCTATATCAGCCCTGCTCACATCCACTATCCTGATGGAAGCTTCCTCCAGGCGGCAGGTTTTTCTACCCCTTTCGTGTTTTACTACTATGGTATTGCGGTTTTCATCTATCTGCTCAATTTCACCTTCAATTGTGTTGAAAATACTAATTTCATGGACGATATTCTTATCCAGTTTCAGGGTCACCGGCATCCCCTCGTATATGTCCCCCAGGCGAGGGCTCCGCATATCCAGGTCCAGGTAAACATAGTCGTCTATCTTATATGTTTTATAATTTCCCTCCTGGTCTTCAATAGCAATGATCCGGCTGCTGGGGCTGATTACCAGCACCTCACCGGTGATTTCCGACTCATACTCCCGGCTGATGACTTCTATGCCGGTGATTATATCTCCTTCCAGGCGAAAGTTTATGTCATCTTCTTTTTCCAGGTCAGAAATGGAAGGGCTGGAAATGCCCCTGATATCTATATCCGCCTGGGAACAAACCTGGTAAGCTAATAGTCTGGTGTCCTGTGTGCGTATGGTTAGAATGCGGTCTTGTTGGGATATTGTTATTATTTTACCCGTTAAAGCATCATCTTCCAGGGCTAAAAGAGTTATATTTTTTATTGTGCCATCTTCCAGGCCAATTCTTACCCTGTCCCCCTCCTGCAGGTCTTCTATTGTGGGGAACCGTTTACCCAGGTATTCCACCTCCACTTCTTCGGCCAGACTGTAGGACTGGTAGCGGTCGTTGCTTTCCAGGGTGAGTATGCCCTGGCCTTCCGTGTCCAGGGAGAAAATCACTCCCTCTACCATATCAGTTTCTGCTGGTGATTCTACCTCTGCTTCTACAATGGTGCTGCCTTTTATGGTAAGAGTTACTACATCTCCCTGCTGAAAGTCCACATCCAGATCAGGGCAGTAGGAGTAGGTCACCAGGTCTCCCTCACCATCCTCAATGGTTATGACCTGGCGGTCGCCAAAGTGCTGGATTACTGTTCCTTCCAGCTCTTCAGTTTCCTCCTCTTCTTCAATATCTTCCCCGGGGTCTGTGGTATAGTGTTTCCTGTTCAAAAGTTCTGCAAAGGTAATGATATCCTGGCCATCAGTATGGTAGCGGATAAGGCTTCCCTCTGCTATATTTTCATGGCTTATCTCACTATAACTGCTGTCGAAAACAACAGCATTAACGCTCACATAGAGTTCCCTGGAGGTATCATCCAGGTGGGTCAGGGATAATTTGTTAGCCTCCCTGGAAATGACTTCTGCCACCGGAAGCTGTCCTTCCACCTCCTGCATATAGCGGTCTGACCTGCTGATCATGGTGGCCAGCTGTGCCCTGGTTACGTTACCCCTGGGCTGAAAATCGTAGCCACCTGCCTGATTCCTAATACCGGTAATAATTTCCTTGTCCACAGACAGGGCCACATACCTCCTGGCCCAGAAGGGGATTTCGTTATCATCATCAAAATGGGTTTCGATGGAATCCGGCTCCTCCCGGGTATCAATCATGCGGATAACTAGTTGTGCCACCCAGGCCCGGGAAGCATTTTCGCTTGCCTGAAAGTTGCTGGAATCTATCACTTCTTCCTTTAAGGCTATTGTCACATACCCGGCAGCGTTCCAGGTGGTGGGCAGATCAAAGGGTTCTGCCCTGGAGGTATCTCTAACCTCCCTGGCCTCTTTATCCAGCCCCATGGCCCGGACGGCCATGGTGGTAGCCTCCAGCTGGGAAACGGGGTTTTCAGGCTTGAAAGTGCCGTCACCATAGCCGGTGATAATTTCCCTGAGCTCCATTTTAATAATATGGGGCAGTGCCCAGTGGGAATCGGAGACATCATCGAAGGGGGAGGAGGCAGAAGCCTGTCCATAACCCCAGAAGGGGGTAAGCAGTAAACAGAGAGCGACTAACACTAAGGTGTTAAAATTTTTTGAGCCAAACATTTTAGCCATTCACTCCTATTCATATTTTTTTAAACCAGGCACCATTATTATTCTTAATGCAGTCATTAAAATAATAAAAGCACTATAATAATAAAGAGATTATCCTACCTATAATAATTTACCTTTTCCTACAAAAATTCCTTCTATTTTTAAAAAAATTTTAAAAGTAATATTTTTCATTGACATATATACCCTCTATTGATAATATAAATATGTTGACTGACCAGTCGGTTTTAAGCCAAAGGCCAGAATTCGGGGGCAGTAACCGGAGGATCTGGCAAAAACAATATAAATATAAAAAGGGGAGGAGAAAAAGTGAAGAGAAAAATTAAACATTTTACAATTGTATTGCTGGCGTTATTTATGGTAACGGTGCCCTGGAGCTGGGGAGCAGCTACTGAAGAAGAAGAGGAGGAGGCAGTGCTTACCCTGACGGAAGCCATGGAGACGGCCATGGAAAATAACAGGGACCTGGTTTTAGCCAGGATGGCCATAGACGAAGCCAAGCTTACCCTGAGGCAGGCCAGGTCCGGAGCGGATAAGTATGAGGACTCCCCGGCCAGGAGGGATTACGACTTCTACAAAATTACAGAACTTACCGTTCCCCAGGCGGAAAGCTACGTCAGACTTACAGAAAAGGGGCTGGAAGCCAGCAAGGACAGGATAAGGCAGGAGGTTATGGAAGCCTATTATAACCTGTCCAAAGCCTTTGAAGCTGTAGAATTGGCCCGGGAGGGCCTGGAGCGGGCCCTGGAGCAGCAGGACATTGTCCAGGGCATGCGGGAGGTAGGTAAGGCCAGCAGCCTGGAGGTGCTGGATGCCGAGACCAGGGTTTCTGAGGCCCGGGTGGAAAAAAAGGCTGCCGAAAGGGGAATACAGGCTGCTTATTACAGCTTGAATAACCTTTTGGGTAAAGAGCTGGAGGCCTCCTTTGCTCCGGTAAAAGAGCTGGAGCTGGGGGAAATGCCCGAAGATGTTTCCCAGCTGCTGGAGAAAGCCATGGAGGAAAGAATAGATATTGTTCAGGCCAGGGAGACTTTAGAGCTGGCGGAAAAAGAGTTTGATGTTGCCAGCGGTTATTACCCCTCCAACGTGTTTACATACCGCTTTGCAGAAAAAGCTTTAAATGAAGCGGAAGTAGAACTGGATAAGAAAAAGGCTCAGGTGGAGGAAGAGGTAAGGAGCAGTTACCTGGGAGCTCTCTCCAGCATGGACAGGTACCAGGTAATACAGAAATCTATAGAGCAGGCGGAGAAGTTTCTGGAATTCAGCCAGCTGAGGTATGAAGTGGGCATGGCTACCCTGGCTGATGTGAACGAGGCCCAGCATACCCTGTCTCAAGTGGAGTTAAGGGCACTGGAAAACCTTTATGACTATAACGTGGCCAGGGCCAGGTGCCTCATGGCCGCAGGGATAGGCCTGGAATAGCTTATAAAAAAGAGTATCTCCTTAGCTGAGTCAGCTGAGTCGTTTTCATTACCATCCAGGAGCTGTCACAAGCTGGAAAGGGCTGAGGGCCGAGTAGATACAAAAAAGATAGCTTATAAAAACGGAGGGAAATTATAAATGAGCTTGCGTGGGAAAAAGAAAAGTATAAATAATAACCGGTTAACGGGCTTAAAGGGTGTAACGGGTTTTTCAGGACTAACAGGA
>CAYYWR010000048.1:0-1379 GCA_964474145.1 uncultured Syntrophomonadaceae bacterium | reverse complement strand
TAACAGGAATAACAGGAATAACAGGATTAGCAGGATTAACAGGAATAACAGGATTAGCAGGAATAAAAACCTTGAGAGGTTTGACAGGCTTAATTGGAGTAACAGTTTTAATGTTTCTGCTGCTGATTTCCGGAGGATGCAGTCCCTCCCAGGCGGAGGAGGAATATGATGAAAATACCAGGCCTGTGGTGTCCGTAGAGGAGGTAGAAAAAAGGGACCTCCGGGAGGCGGTAACCCTTACTGCCCAGATATCCCCCCGGAAGAATATCCAGGTGATGCCGGAAATCCCCGGCAGAGTGGAAAAGGAAGGGGTAAAAGTGGGGGACAGGGTGGAGAAGGGCCAGCTTCTGTTTCAGGTGGCCAACCGGGACCAGAGTCTGCAGCTGCAGCAGGCCCAGGCTTCCTTGAGGATGTCCCAGGCCCAGTTGCAGGAGGGTCGGGCCGGAGCCCGTCAGCAGGACCTGGAGCAGCTCCAGGAGAGCATCAACCAGGCTAAAGCCAATTATGAGCAGGTTACCCGGGAATACGAAAGAATGGCGGAGATGTATGAAGAAGATTATATTTCCCCCCAGGAGTACGAGAGCATAAAGGTACAGAAGGAGGTAGCCCAAAGCCAGTATAAGAGCGCCCAGGCTGGCCTTTCCATGGCCCAGGAGGGGGCCCGGGCAGAAACCATAAAAACCCTGGAGGCCCAGGTGGAGCAGGCCCGGGTGTCGGTGGATATGGCCCGGGACGTGTACGAAAAGACTTACATCCGGGCGCCGGTAGACGGAATGGTAGCCTCGGTCCATGTAAAGGAAGGGGAAATGGCCTCCTCCAGCGCGCCAGCAGCGGTGCTGGTGGATATGGATACCGTATATGTGCAGGCCTCGGTGCCCGAAGGAGCAGTTAACAGGATTGAAGAGGGTATGATTATAGATGTTTATGTGCCCGCTGTTCAAGGGGAGAGTTTCGCAGGGGAAGTAGAGGAAATAAGCCCGGTAGCTCCTGAAGGAAGCCGGTCTTACCCCATAAAGATAGTTTTGGACAATGAAGATGGCATGCTAAAGGGCGGCATGTACGCCCGGGCAGAAGTGCCCGTGGAAAGAAGGGAGCAGGTCCTCTCCATACCCGGGGAAGCCCTGCTGGAGGAGGAAGAAACTGACAGGGAGCAAGTTTTTGTGGTGAAGGAAGGAAAGGCCTACCTTCAGGAAATCATAACGGGACTCAGGGATAAGGAGCATGTGGAAGTGCTGGAGGGACTATCCCTGGGGGATAAGGTAATAGTCAGGGGACACCAGCACCTGGCGGAGGGCACGGAAGTAGAAGTTTTGGAGGGTCACAACTAAATGTCACTATCTAAACTGGCCATTAAACGTCCGGTAACAATACTGATGCTG
>CAYYWR010000047.1:0-8478 GCA_964474145.1 uncultured Syntrophomonadaceae bacterium | reverse complement strand
ATTTAACATGTACTATAATCTTCAGGATTTAACATATCATTAAGCGTCAGTGCTTGCCGTTGTCAGGAGCTTGATATTTGTCCAAATTAGCCGGAACTTGACATCTTAAATAGTGCGTTTACAATGGAAACCGCTACAGGACTGCCGCCCTTTATACCCCTTAAGGTTATATAGGGGACCGTGTCCTGCTTTTCCAGCTCCTCCTTGGCTTCACTGGAGCCCACAAAGCCTACAGGTGCACCTATAATAAAAGCAGGTTTGACCTGTTCTTTTTTTATTAAATCAAGGAGTGCGAATAAAAATGTGGGGGCATTACCTATAACCATAATACTGCCCTTTATTTTTTCCCTGGCCCAGCTTACAGTATAGGCGGCCCTGGTTATTCCTTCTTTTCTGGCTCCCTCAATCACCTGGGGGTGATGGATAAAACAACTGACCTCTCCCCCCATTTCCATTAGCTTCTTCCGGTTAATTCCTACCCTGACCATCTCTACATCGGTAATTAAATCTTTGCCTTGAGATAATAAGGAAATGCCTTTATCCACAGCTCCCGGGCTAAAAACCATTATTTTACCATAGCCAGGATCACCGGTGGCATGGATTACCCTCTTGACCACCTGTTTTTCCCCGGGACTAAAATGAAGTCCCTGGAGATGCTCTTCAATAATGGCCATGCTCTTTTCTTCTATTTTTTGTGGCTCCCGGATTATATCCATATAATGTCACCTACTTTGGGTTTCTCTGATACGGTCTTTTATTATTTCTCCAATGCGGGGATCAGCCCCCAGGGGTTCAGCCATGTAAAAGCTTACCTCAGGGTGCCTCTCCTTTTCCTTCTCCAGTATCCCGGGAATATCCTCCTTTAAATGTATCCCGTTAAACAAAAATACTGGCACTACAGTTATGTTCTTTATTCCCTCTTTAATATGCTCCTCCAAAGCTGTTTCCAGGCTGGGAGCAGAAAACTGCAGGAAGGCAGAATCAACTTTACCAAAGGACTTTTCTTCCTTAATCATGGAGGCCAGCTGGGGGAGGACATCATTGGCCACCTCTCTTCGACTACCGTGGGCTAAAAGTATAATGCTTGAGTTCATAAAAAATTATCTCCTTTCTTTTTCAGGTTAATATAAATGTATCTACTCAACCCTCAGCCCTTTCCAGCTTGTGAAAGCTCCTGGCTGGTAATGGCTGGTAATGGCAACGGCTCAGCTGCATCAGCAGATGAGGAGATACATAAAAATAATATAATAGCTCATAATAGCTGCTTTATAATCTTACAGCTATACACTGTAGTTATTTTGTGAAATATATCGGAGGATTTCTTCAACACTATTATACACTTTGTGTTCATGATTAGAATTAACAGAAGGCCTTTCTATTAATATAACAGGCAGGTTAAGCTCTAAGGCTGCATTTATTTTATTAACAGTGCCCCCGGCATCACCGCTATCCTTGGTGACCAGGAGGCTGGCGCTAAATTCCTGAAGGAGAATTTTGTTTAATTCCAGGCTGCCTCCCCCCTGGATAGCAATAATCTGGGAAGGTTTCAGCCCCATTTCGCTACATTTATGCAGTGATGTATAAACCGGCAGCACCCGAACAACCAGCTGTCTTCCTGCCTCAGCGGCTGCCCGGACAAAGATTTCCAGATGATTAACCCCTGTGGCCATAAAAATTACTTCGCCATGCTTTACCATCTCTGCAGCGGCTTCAGGAAAACCGCACACCTTATGGATTAAAGAATTGGCGGGAATTTCCAGGACAGGGCGTTCATACCTTATATATTCTACATTACTTTTAGTAGCAGCGGCCCGGGCATTAAGGCTGGCTTTTTCAGCAAAGGGGTGGGTTGCATCAATTACCACAGTTATTTCCCTCTCTACCATGAGCCTTCCCAGGGAGTTTTCGTCCAGGGCTCCCTGAATCACCTGGTCACCACAAGGGCCGGGCCCGGACCCCGAAACGCTGGGGAGGGAGGCGGAACCGGAACCCGAAACGTAGGAGCTGGAACTGGAACTCCAGTTAAAGCAAGGGGCAGAAACCGCCTGAAGGGCCAGTTCTTTACCGTAATCTGTTACTACTGTGGATATGAAACTGTATCCCAAATCCTTTAACTTCACCGCCAGTTCTTTCCCTTCTATAGTTCCTCCCAGTAATAAAATCAAGTCATCAACCTCCAGATGTTTATGTATGGTTTCTAATGCTGCCTGCTCCTGGGCAGCTGATATGGTTTTTATGATGCCAGTGTCTTTATTTTCCTTGCTGTTACCAGTACCTTAAATCTTGTAACCCCTGGGGGTTATGAGATTATTGCCCTGCCTGTAAGTTTGGGAGTTTCCAATAATGGGAGTGGTAAACATGTCTATATTATAATTTAGCATATTTTTCAGATCAGTAAGAAATATCTCCTGATTCTCCCGGAAACAGTTTCTTACTATGCCTACCGGAGTTGTATTACTTCGATACTTCAGTAAAATATCCCTGGCAATTTCAATATGCTTCCGGCGTTTTTTGCTGGCAGGATTATATAAAACCAGAATAAAATCTCCCATGCCGGCGGCCTCCAGCCTTTTTTCTATTACCTCCCAGGGAGTCAGTAAATCGCTCAGGCTAATAACGGAAAAATCGTGCATTAAAGGCGCCCCCAGAACTGCCGCCGCAGCATTGGCCGCCGTTACCCCGGGAACAATTTCTACCGTTATTTCTCTTTCTCCCCATATTTCTGTTTCTGCTGGTGATAAAAGCTTAGAAGTAGTTATCTCCAGGAGGAGTCCCGCCATACCATATACCCCGGGATCTCCACTGCTTATCAATGCTACTTTCTTCCCTTTTCTAGCCAGTTCTACCGCCTTGTTGGCCCGTTCAATTTCCCTGGTCATGCCTGTGGATATGGTTTCCTTATCCTCTAACAGTTCCTGAACTATTTCCACGTATTTAGTATAACCTACTACAACCTCAGCATTATCAATGGCTTCCCTGGCCTGTGTGGTAAGGAGGGAAAGATCTCCCGGCCCTATTCCCACCACCTGGATGTAACCCTGGCCGCTGCCGTGGTTATCCCTGCTGTTTTCTTCTTTCTCCAAATAAGCTCTCCCCTTCCTGCCCCGATTAGAGCGGCTGGCTCGCAAACACTGCCCACTCCAATAACTCTTTCCACATAATCTGAATGGCTGACCTCTTCTTTTAAATTTCTTATTTGCTCTCTGGAAACAAATTCTATGGGAACTCCCAGTATTTCTGCTGCTTCCAAAAGCCCTTTTTCCTCTTTTTTAATATCTATAGAAAGGATTTTGCGTAAACTGTGCAGGCTGTAACCCTCTTCTATAAAACTTTTTTTAATAACTGATATGAGCTGCCCTGAAGTGATACCCTGCTTACATCCTACCCCCAGCACTATATTTTGGGGATGTAAAAAAAGAATCTGTTTTTCAGGGAACTGTCGGGAGGTAATTATTATGCAATATCTTTCAGGATCAGATTCGTTTTTATTATTACCTGGAAAAGTTAATTGTTTTTTTGTTAATTGCTCCCCAGTTAGCTGTCCTTCTATTAATTGAGCTACTGTGGTTGGTTCAAAGACTTCAGTTTCCAGGGGGAAATTTTCCGGCAGGGTAAGGCCTTTTTCTATAAAAGCTTTTACCTTAACCCCATTTACAAAGGCCCCGTTAATTTTTTTAATATTCTCCCGGGGAAAGGCCTGGCAGTTTATACTGCGGGCCAGCATTTCTACCGCTGGCTTTTTGCATACATCTGTTGCGGTAGTAATAATTGCCTGTCCTCCTGTTTTTGATGCCAGTTGTTCCACCAAAAAGTTGGCTCCTCCCAGGTGCCCCGATAGAAGACTTATAAAAAATTGTCCCTTTTCATCCACTACCACTACAGCAGGGTCCTCCCATTTATCTTTTAAATACGGGGCGGCGGTTCTTACTACAATTCCGGTAGCCATCACACAGATAAGGGCGCTGTATTCCTTAAAAAGACTGCCGAAGACTTCCCTGAAGGGTTTTTGAAAGTACATTATGCTGCTTTTCCTGGAGCTTTCAGGGACCTCTCCCCCTTTATAGTCTGGTTCAGGGGTCCATTCAGTGGCCAGCTTAGAGGGTAAATAAAGGTCAACTTTCCCCGGGGGGTAGAGGTTTTGTATTTTTTCGGCAGTAGCTTTACCCCCTCTGGTAAGGGCTACGGCAGCAATCTTCATTAATTTTCGGCCTCCCTGTAGCCGTGGGCAAACTGGGAATGGTACAGCTTTGATGGTTCTCCCCTGCCCTCTAAAAATTCTCCCACCAGTATAAGGGCGGTTTTTTCTATACCCTCCTCCTTAACTATATCTGCAATATCAGATAGCTTACCCCGGAGGATTTTTTCTTCCGGCCAGGAGGCTTTATAAACCACTGCAACTGGAGTATCCGGGGAGTAACCTTTCTTTAAACGGGAGACTACTTCATCAATCTTTTGTACACTGAGGAATATACATAAACTGGCCTGGTGTTTGGAAAAAAGGGATAGCTCCTCCTTTTCCGGCACAGGAGTCCTCCCCTCTAACCTGGTTATAATTACACTCTGGGTTATTCCCGGTTGGGTAAGCTCCCTTCCCACTGATGCTGCAGCGGCTGCCATGGAGCTTACCCCCGGCACCACTTCATAGGGTATGCCTTTTTCCTCCAGCAGGTTTATCTGCTCCTGTATGGCCCCGTAAAGCCCTGGATCCCCGGTGTGAAGCCTGACTATTTTCTTGCTTTCCTTTACGCCTTCCTGGATAACAGATATTATTTCCTTTAGATTCATGGAGGCACTGTTGTGTATTTCTGCCTCCTCTCCAGCGTAATGAAGTATTTCGGGATTAACCAGGGAGCCTGCGTATATAATTATATCTGCCTCCTGCAGCAAAGCTTTACCTTTAACTGTTATAAGCCCGGGGTCTCCCGGTCCAGCCCCCACAAAATAAACTTTCATACTGTTATTTCCCTCCCTTATTTCCTGTATGTGCCAGATACCAGCACCCATTTTTAACTATCTTTTAACTATCTATTGTACTTATTTCTGTTCTTAGCTTTACTTTTTTATTATCAGCATGGACAGGTAATCCAGACTTTCTCCTTTGAGGGCTTTTAAGTTACTGGTAAAATACTCATCTTTGCTGCCGCATCTGCTTACAAAGAAGCCCTTTTCCTCCAATCCCATTTCCCAAAGGGTTTCCATAACCTGGTCAAAATAACGGTATATTTTTAAGAGGATAACTGTATCAAAAAGCAGCAATACTTCCTTTAATTTTGAGGTATTTGCAGGAGTAGAAATAACCGCCAGGTTTTCCTCCCCTTCTACCAGGGGCATTTGAATAAGAGCAGCGGCGGCGGAAAAAGAATTGATGCCGGGAATAATATCTACCTGTAAACTACTGTCCTGCTTTTTTAGAATTGACATAATATAGGTAAAGGTACTGTACAGGGAAGGATCCCCCAGAGTAGCAAAGACTACCGTTTTACCCTGGCTCAACAGATCGCCAATCCTTTCAGCAGTTTCCTTCCAGGCCTTTTGTAAAATATCCTGATCACCGGTCATGGGAAACACCATCTCTAAAATTTCCTTTCCCTCTATGAAGCTGCTGATTATGGAAAGGGCTACGCTTTCCTTTTCCGCTTTCCCCTTGGGGACGGCAATAACCTGGGCCTCCTGGATAGCTTTTAGAGCCTTTAAAGTCAACAGTTCCGGATCTCCAGGCCCTGCTCCTATGGCATACAATCTGCCTTTTCCTATCCCCTTCCCTTTTCCCTTTACCTTTCCTGTCCCTGTCTCTGCCCCTGTTCCTTTTTCTGTCATTTAAGCGTTGCTCCTCTCCGAGGTTATAATAAATACTGGATTCAAAGCCTTAAATATTTTATACCTGCCTGCTTTTACAGCTCTATTGACAGATACCTGGACAATGCTTAGATTTTCCCAGGGAGGCTTTTCCAAATATTCCTGGGCCCTGGCCAGGGTATCCACAGTTACGGCGGCACAGTTTAAAACGCCTTCCGCCTTCATTTTTTGAGCACAAACATTAAGAATATCTTCTATATGTCCCCCGCTGCCCCCAATTATAATCCGGTGGGCAGGGGGTAGCGCCTCCAGGGCATGGGGGGCACTGCCCTCTACAATGATTAAATTATCCAGCTGAAATCTTTCTTTGTTACTATGTAGAAGTTCCAGGGCTTTTTGCTCCTGCTCTACAGCATATACCCTTCCTTCTCTGGCAAGTATGGCTGTTTCTACGCTGATGGATCCTGTACCGGCACCGATATCATATATCACGTGGTGTTTTTTTATTTTGGCTTTGGAAAGAATTACCGCCCTTACTTCCTGCTTGGTCATGGGCACATCCCCCTGAACAAACTTCTCATCTTCAATGCCTGGGGTTAAATAAGGCCAGATATTTTCAGTCATTTTCAATTATCACCACACTATTTCCCTTTTCCCTGCTCTGGGCCAGTTCCGTCAGGGGCAGTTCTTTAACTTTTTCTGTAGGCATGGTTAAATCAGTAAGAACATAAGAGTGCCTGTCCTTAAAGCCTTCTTCCAGAAGAAGCCTGGCTACCCCATCAGGGGTTAGCTGGGAATCGGTCAGGATTGCTACTTTAGGATATTCCTGAAGTTTTTCCTCCAGGTAGTTTGCCAGGTTTTCCCTGCGCCGCCCGTGAAGGCTCACCAGACAGGCATCATGCCAGGAAGACTTTATCCGGGCAAAAGCTAACTGTACAGAACTGATACCGGGAATTACACTAATGTTTCCAGAAGGATAGTTTTCCTTTAAAAAGTTTAAGAAACTGTAAAAACCAGGGTCCCCGGAAACCAGGATAGCAACCTTTTTATCCGGTGAAAGATTGTGCAAATATTCAATAACTGCCCTCAAGTCCCCTTTAATTGTAAAGGTTTCCTTCTCTTCATTAAAGGGTTGGAATAGCTCCAGGGCCCGGCTGCCGCCAATAAGTACATCTGCCCCTTCTACCTTCCTGAGGGCTGCAGGAAGCAGGTATTCCAGGCTTCCCGGCCCTATCCCTATTACTGAAATATCTCTGGACATCCCAAACGACCCCCCATCCTTGGCGCCTTCTGATCAAGACCCAGTATTTTTCCCTTATGGCTTAAGAATATAGTGCCAACCTCTAATTTTTTATGTACATGGCCTTCAGCCCGGAAACTGGCTGCCTCTGCCATTCTGTAAAAAACCCTTTCCAGACCTTTTTCCTGCAGTATTTTAGCTGTTCCCTCAGCTGTTACACATTCCATTATCTCCCGGATGGTTTCCCGGGAGGCTCCCTCCAGTGCACTGTTGGCAGCAATAATTTCCCGGCGGCCATCTGCTACTTTACTATGGGTATTAAATATTCCCCCTGCTACCTTTGACATTTTCCCCAGGCTGCCGCACAGGAGCACTTCTTTTACCTGGTAGCGGACACAGCTGGAAAGCATGTATCCTGCAAAGTTGCTCATCTGTATTACCGAAGGGAGCGGAAACCCCAGAAGCTCAACAGCCTGCCGCTGGCCCCTTCGCCCCGGAGTAAGGACCAGGGTCTTAAAGCCTTCTTCCAGGGCTACGGGAATCTGTAAAACCAGGGATTCTTTAACTGATTCTTCTGACATGGGCTCTACAATGCCGGAAGTGCCCAGGATAGATATGCCCCCCTCTATCCCCAGGGAGGAGTTGAGGGTTTTTTCAGCCAGCTTTTCCCCACCCGGAACACTAATAGTAATTTTTAAGCCCCTGCCTTCAGGAATAAGGTCCTGTAAGGCCTCCTTGATTTGTTCCCGGGGTGCTGGATTAATAGCGCTGGCCCCTACGGGCAAAGAAAGTCCCGGCCTGGTTACCCTGCCCACCCCTTCTCCCCCCTCCAGGTGTATACCCTTCCGGGAAATGAATTGGGCCCGGGCCATAACTACAATCCCGTGGGTTATATCCGGGTCATCCCCGGCATCTTTTTTGATACCACAGGAAGCAAAAGATGTATCTGATTCAGGGGTTAGAACCTCCAGTTCCAGGGGAATACCTGCAGGAGTTTCTACTTTTACCCTTTTCATCCTTTTTTTATTTATCAACATCCAGGCAGCCGCCCTGGCGGCGGCAGCGGCACAGGTCCCTGTGGTAAAACCTCTTTTGAGAAGCCTGCCGTCAGGAAGCTGATGACTTCCCAAAGCTTCCAATATCAAAACCCCCTGTTTCCTTATCAAGTATCAAATCCTTAATCCTTTTCAAAACCTTAAAAATTAAACCTTAAACCTTAATAACTAAAAAACCCTTAATATCTGTAATTAAGGGTAAGTAAACTATATGAAAACATGTACTCCACCCTCACTCCGCGAAGGATGACCAGCACTACTAAACTAAAGGCAGGTTTCCTGACTTTCCTTCATAATGGCACTTAGTACTTCCCAAAGCTTTAGCTTCAGTGGTTTTTTTAGCCCACTCCGGTTTACAGTGGCGCGACCGCTCAGGATTTCCACCTG
>CAYYWR010000046.1:0-8509 GCA_964474145.1 uncultured Syntrophomonadaceae bacterium | reverse complement strand
ACTGCCATACAGGTCATGACTTTTCATGCTATAAGCTGAACACCATAAAGCGCCGTATCCAGAGGCGTATGGACGTAAAACAAATTAAACATCTGGAGGAGTACCTTTCCTATTTGCAGAAAAACTCTATAGAGGTAGAATCACTTTTTAAAGATATGCTGGTGGGGGTAACCAGCTTTTTTCGGGATACGGAAGCATTTGATGTGCTCAAGGAAAAGATTGTGCCAGAACTGTTTTCAGGCAAAGCTTCCGGGGAATCCATTCGTGTATGGGTGCCCGGTTGTTCCACTGGCGAAGAGGCGTACTCTATTGCCATACTGCTTCAGGAGCATCTGGAAGATTTAAAGAAGTATTATAAAATCCACATATTTGCAACCGATATTGACAGTCATGCTATTGAACAAGCCCGCACAGGGGTTTATCCTGACAGTATAGTATCAAATGTTACACCCCAGCGATTGAATCGTTTTTTTACCAGGAGTGAGGATGGGAACTATTATACCGTACAAAAAAAAATACGGGATATGTTGATATTTGCTGAACAAAATATAATAGATGATCCGCCCTTTACCAGGATAGACTTGATCAGTTGCCGCAATCTTTTAATTTTTTTAAACAAGGACATGCAAAAAAAGATACTCCAGTTGCTGCACTATGCTCTAAATGAAAGAGGTTTCATGTTCCTGGGCAATTCAGAAACAACAGGTGAATTGGCCAGCCTCTTTGATACAGTAGATGAGTCCTGGAAAATCTTTAGAAAAAATGGAACTGCAGCTTATCTTCGCCCGGTGATGAAAACATTCTCCATTTCTTCCAGAAAAGAAACTGTAGCTCCCCCTTCCCTTCAAAAAAGCCCGGGGGAGAGCAGAACTACTATAATTCGCAAATATGTTGAAAGAATGCTGCTCGACCAGTATGCCCCGGCTTGCGTGGCAGTTGATAAAGAGGGAGAAATACTCTACATTCAAGGCCGTACCGGTAAATATCTGGAACCGTCATCGGGGGAGGCCAGTATGAATATTCTTCATATGTCCCGGGAGGGTTTGAAAATAGAAATGAGGGGAGCTATACGAAAAGCTGCTACCCATGAAGAGACCGTGTGTTGCCATGGGCTTCGCGTCAAGGCAAACAGTGAAATTACTACTGTCAATATAACCGTCAGACCTTTTAAAGAAGATAACTCAAACCTGCAGGGGTTGCTTCTGGTTATTTTCCAGGAGGTCCAGTCTGGTGAAATACCTGTTGCTTCAGAGGAAGTAGCGGCTACAGGGGATATGGATAAGGATAAGCATATTGTTGCCCTGGAACAGGAGCTGCGAGATAAAGAATTGTACTTGCAGTCTGCCTTTGAAGAGCTGGAGGCCTCCAATGAAGAGCTTCAATCCATAAATGAGGAATATCAGTCCACTAATGAAGAGCTGGAGACATCCAAGGAGGAACTGAAAGCGGTTAATGAGGAGTTGACCACGGTTAATGCGGAGATGCAAAATAAGATTGAAGAGCTGTCCCGGGCTTATAATGACACTAAAAACATGCTGGCCGGGACAGAGGTAGGAACAATTTTTGTGGACTGCTCTCTATGCATCAAGCGCTTTACCCCTCCTGCTACCCAGATTATTAACTTGATGGAGAGGGATACAGGGAGACCTTTGAGCCATTTTTCTTTAAATCTGGCAAACTATGATAATCTTATAAAAGATGTGCAGTTAGTTTTAGATACACTGGTGCCCCAGGAAAAAGAGGTGCAAACTAATGATGGCCTGTGGTACAAGATGCGCATTTTGCCCTATCGCACCCAGGAAAATGCTATTGAAGGAGCAGTAGTTACCTTTATTGAGATTACTTATTCTCTAAACCACCTGGACGCTGTGGTTCGATATTCCAAGGATGTTATTACTGTACAGGACCTTGAAGGAACAATTCATTCCTGGAACCCGGGGGCAGAAAAATTGTACGGGTGGAGTGAATCCCAGGTTCTTAACAAGAGCATTAATCTGGTAGTTCCTGAAGAGAAGCGCTGGGAGGAAAGGGAAAAGTTAAAAAAGTTAGCCATGAATGAAAATATAAAACCTTATCAAACCCTGCGTGTCACCAGGGATGGAAGGGTATTGAGAATGTTAGTAACTGCCCTGGCACTGGCAAATCAGGAAGGAGAACCCTATGCTATTGCCACGATTGAACGTTTCATAGACCAGCTCTAGCTTATTTTAGTTTAAAAGGAGATAAAAAATGGATAAAAAGATGAATAGATGCAAGTACTCAGAGTTACGGAAAAAGGCAGAAAAGATTATACAGGAATCCCCTGAAAATGTAACGGATAACCTGGGAAACCTTTTACCTGAAGAAGCTCTGGGTTTAGTCCATGAGCTCAGGGTATATCAAGAAGAGTTGGAAATACAAAATGAACAGCTGCGTCAGGCTCAGCTGGAGCTGGAAAAAGCCAGGGCCAGATATTTTGATCTATTTGAACTGGCCCCCGTTGGTTACTTAATGCTTGATGAACAGGGGGCAATTCTGGAGGTTAATCTGACGGCTTCATCTCTACTGGAGCTGGAAAAAGACCAGATAGTCAATCGGTCACTGAACCGTTTTATTACCGCTGATACACAAGATATTTTCTATTTAAATTTTAAACGGCTTCTTACAACAGGGGCAAAGAAAGTCTATGAGATGAAAATGGTAAAAAATAATGGTTCCTGGTTTTGGGTTCAAGTTGAGATGACAGCAGCAATTAACCATAAAAGCCAGGATAGAGTTTATCGCGTAGTGATAATTGACATAACCCAGCGGAAGAAGGCGGAGGAAATTATAAAACAAAATTACGAGCATAAACTAAAAGCGGACAAGCTGGAATCCCTGAGTATACTTGCCAGTGGCATTGCCCACGACTTCAATAACTATCTGGCTACTCTACTGGGCAATATTTCTCTGGCCAAGATGTATAAAGACAAACCGGAAAAAATTGATGATAAATTAGAAAATATGGAAAGCGTAATTCATCGAACTAAAGACTTAACCCAGCAGTTATTTGTTTTTGCCACAGGGGGATCACCGGACAAAAAACAAATATATATAAATAAACTCATAAATGAAAGCGTTAACTTTGCTTTAAGCGGTTCCAGCATTTGCTGTCACAAGTCTTTGCCCGACAATCTCTATGCTGTGGAAGTTGACCAAGGACAAATAGCCCAGGTTGTGTACAACATAATAATTAACGCTGTGCAGGCCATGTCTGAAGGTGAGGCTATACATGTTTCTGCTGAAAATGTCATTATTAAAAAACAAGAAAGCGAAAACCTTATACCTTTATCTGAAGGAAAATATGTAAAGATATCTATAGCAGACGAAGGTCCTGGCATACCGCAGAAATATTTGCGAAAAATTTATGATCCCTTTTTTACCACTAAGATTGAAGGTAGCGGTCTGGGCCTGGCTACTTCCTACTCTATAGTCAAAAACCACAACGGCTGCATTATGGTGGAGTCTGAGGAGGGCAGGGGGACCAGGTTTAATATATTTCTTCCTGCTTTTACGCAAATTAATGTGATAAAAAATGAAGAAAAGGATATTATTTACGGTTCAGGAAAGGTTTTAATAATGGATGATGATAAAGAAGTCAGGTCTTTTATGGGAGAAGTGTTAATCACCCTGGGATATGAAGTGCTCTACGCCTGTGACGGAATTGAGGTTCTGGATATATTCATGAACTCAAAAAAGAGTAACACCATCATTGACCTTGTGGTAATGGACTTAACTATTTCTGGCGGAATGGGCGCTATAAGTACCATTAATAAACTTCTTAAGCTGGACCCGGAAGTTAAAGCTATAGTTTCCAGCGGCTACACAAATGATCCGGCAATCAAAAGTTATACTGATTATGGGTTTAAAGGTTCCATTACAAAACCTTATACCATAAAGGAGCTATCTCAAACCATTCATAAAGCTTTAAATGATTAGGGCTGACTTTTAATATTGTCAGGCAGAGATGTGTCCTGTATATACCAGGTTTATTCTTGCATAATGCTGACAAACAGGGGTTAAGGTGACCGGCATGGATGGATGGATAGGGTGGGAACAAAAAGGCGTACAATTGATACTTGTACGCTTTTTTGTTTTTTAATATTATTAAGAAAAAAGATGTACTGCTAATATTCATAATTCTAAAAACCAGCCAGCTTATATATAAATATTAAAGGGCTTTAGTATTTTACAGGGGGAAAAATGTTGGCACTGGTTAACTGGCTGGTCCTGGCAGGTGGAATAAGCGCTTTAATTTTTGGGCTGCATATTATGAGCAGCGGCTTAAAGCTTACTGCTGCTCCCAGGCTGAAAAAGTATTTAGAATTATTTACAAGTAACCCGCTCCTGGGAGCTTTAACCGGAACTGTAGCTACCATGATACTGCAGAGCAGCAGCATTACCACCATAATGGTAGTGGGGTTGGTTAATACCGGGCTAATCGATTTGTCCCGGGGCATAAGTATTATCATAGGAGCAAATATAGGTACTACCATAACAGCACAGATATTAGCTTTTCAACTGACAGACTGGGCACTGCCCATTACAGCCATGGGATTAGTTATCTTACTGCTGGGCAGATTCAAGGGGGTGTATCTGTTTGGTTTGGGGAAAAGCCTTTCCGGTGCTGGTTTATTATTTTTAGGGCTACATATGATGACTACTGCTGTAAAGCCCTTAAGGGAGTCACCACTTATACTAAATCTCCTTATAGAGGCCGGGGAAGTGCCTTTACAGGGTGTACTTATGGGTGCCCTTTCAACTTTTCTCTTTCAGAGCAGTGGGGCTGTTATAGGAATAATTATGGCCATGTCCCTTCAGGGTATAGTATCCCTTTCGGCAAGCATAGCCATTATACTAGGTGCAGACATGGGAACCTGTATCACTTCTATGATTGCCAGCATAGGGACCGGTATTAATGCCCGGAGAACAGCCTTTGCCCATCTATTATTTAATATAATTGGTGCTACCTGCCTGTTGACTATTTTCAATGTATTTACTAGTATAGTTATGGAAACTTCTTCAGATGTTACCAGGCAGATTGCCAATGCTCATACCTTTTATAATATTTTTAATGCCCTGATTATTCTTCCCTTTGTAAATATATTTGCCCGCATTGTTGAATATATAATACCGGAAAGAAAACCAGGAAATGTCAGGTAAAGGTAAATGACAGGTAAAGGAGTTAAGGGGGAAAAATATTACAGGAGGATGCTATGACAGTCTGGGAAGCTATTTTTTTGGGAATTATCCAGGGGCTAACGGAGTTTCTACCCATAAGCAGTTCGGGCCACCTGGTAATATCCCAGTATATATTAGGTGTCAAAGAACCTGGTATTACCTTTGAAGTTTTTGTACATTTTGGCACTCTGGTTTCTATTATCTGGGTGTTCCAGAGGGATATTAAGAGGTTGATTTTAGCTGGATTAAATTTTAACTATGACCCCATGGGTCGTAAAATGATATTTCTATTAATTATGGGGTGTGTTCCTACAGCTATTATGGGAATAGCTTCTGAGCCTTTTATTGCAGGTCTCTTTGACTCCGTTATTACGGTTGGTTTTATGCTTTTGGTAACGGGAAGCCTCCTGTGGGTAATAAACAAAAAGATTCCGGGAGAAAAGAAGATCAATGAAATGAAAGTCCTTGATGCTATAACTGTGGGAGTATTTCAGGGTATGGCCATCATTCCAGGCATTTCCCGCTCCGGAGCCACTATTTTTGCAGCCCTTTTAAAGGATCTGGATAGAGAAACGGCCCTGCGTTACTCCTTTCTTCTGGCTCTTCCTGCGATTTTGGGAGCTACTCTATTAGAGGCCCGGGAATTACTGGTGGGAGCTGGAGGCAGTTACAGACTTGTCCCCCTGGCAATGGGCACTGTAGCAGCCTCATTATCAGGTATTCTGGCTATAAAGACTTTTATTAAACTCCTTGCCCTGGGCAGGCTTAATTATTTTTCTTATTACTGCTGGATTTCAGGAACATCAATTATGTTATGGCAGCTGGTAAAAACTTTGTCTTAATAATAAAGTAAAACCTTTTGTTAAAAGGAATTTCATAGTAATTGAAGAATAACTTATAATAACCATTTTATTTAGAGGGGTTTTATATGTTTAATAATATGTTCAATAATATGTTTAATGAACTAAAGGAAGATTTTCGGTTTCAAATTAAAGGGCTTTTGCTCCTAACCTTAAGCCTGCTATGTTTTGCCGGTTTAAGGTTTACTGAACAGACAGGCACGGTGGGTGGAGTGCTGGCCGCTTTCTTGCAGTTTATTGCCGGAGATTTAGCTTATTTAATCCCCCTGGCGGTTTGTCTGTTAGGGCTTAAATATATTGTGCCGGGTAAAATTAATAATATTCGCACCCGTTTTGCCGGTCTAACCATTATATTTCTTTTACTTCTGGTAACATTTCATCTTAACCTTATGATTGAAACTCCCCTGGAGGAGCAAAGTATATACGAAGCCAGCTACAACCTGGGAATTCAAAAACAGGGGGGAGGCTTAGCAGGAGCCCTTCTTTCCATAATAATGTTTTTCTTCTTTGGAGAAATTGGAAGTTATAGTGTGGTGGGTGCCCTGGCAATAGTTGCCTTTTTATTAATAATAAATATATCCCTTACCCAGTTATTTGATATTTTTAAAAAAGCCTTTTTCCGGGTGTCTCCCAGGGTAAAGCCTTTTTTTCATGAGCTGTACCATATTTTATTTACTGAGGAAGAGGATGAAGAGGAATTAGAGGAAGAGGTTAAGGCTAATAGCAAGAAGAAGAAATCACTGTCTTTACCGAAAATTTCTCCTTCAAAAAAAGTGTCACCATCCTCTGAAAATATATCCCGGGAGTATAGCATTATAGAGGAAGAAGAAAGGGAAAAGCCTGTTCCCGTTATAGTTAATGTCAGAGATAATGATAGAGATAATGATATGGCTAATAATAAAAATAATAATAATAATAAAAATAATAATATAGAAAAGAAAGAGTCGCAGCCTAAAACCAGGTCCCTTACCCTGGTGGTTAATAACGAAGAAATAATGGGTTACAGTATTCCTCCTGTATCTCTTTTACCCCAGAGAAAAAAAATAAAGGATACCCAGCAGGAAAAGACTGCTCTGGACAGGGCCAAGGAACTGGAAAGTACTCTTAAAAATTTTGGAGTACAAATAAAGAACATTCAGGTACATATAGGGCCTACAGTTACCAGGTATGAACTTCAGCCAGCCAAAGGTGTTAAAGTCAGCCGGATAGTGAATCTGGCAGACGACCTGGCCTTGAGCATGGCTGCTCCTGGGGTAAGGATAGAAGCTCCTATTCCCGGAAAAGCAGCCGTAGGTATAGAAGTGCCCAACAAAATTATATCCCCTGTGTACTTCAGGAGTGTACTGGAGGATAAGAGTTTTCAGGAATCCAGCTCACTTCTTTCCATAGGACTTGGAAAGGGTATATATGGAGAGGTTGTCACAGCTGATCTGGCTAAAATGCCCCACTTACTCATTGCTGGAGCTACAGGATCAGGAAAGAGTGTATGCCTTAGCACCCTTATTGTTAGCATACTTTATAAGGCCAGGCCTGATGAAGTGAAATTTTTAATGATAGATCCCAAGTATGTAGAGCTTAACTCATATAATGGTATTCCTCATCTTTTAGCGCCTGTTATTTCTGATAAGAAAAAAGCCTCTGTAGCCCTTAAAAAAATGGTAAAGGAAATGGAGGAAAGGTACGAGATATTTGCCCGGGAAGGAGTTAGAGATATAGAAAGTTACAATAGTTTCATGGGAAATGAAAAAGATGAGCCGGGAAAGATTCTGCCTTATATTGTAGTAGTTATAGATGAGTTAGCTGATATAATGCTGGTATCTCCTCAAGAAGTGGAAGATGCTATTGCCCGTCTGGCTCAGATGGCCAGAGCTGCAGGCATTCACCTGGTTATAGCCACCCAGCGTCCTTCAGTTAATGTTATTACGGGAGTTATAAAAGCTAATATAACCACCCGTATCGCCTTTGCCGTATCCTCTAATGCTGATTCCAGGGTAATACTGGATATAGGAGGGGCAGAAAAGCTTATAGGTCAGGGGGACATGCTTTATCATCCCGTGGGAATACAGAAACCCCGGAGAATACAAGGAGCCTTTATTTCTGAGCAGGATGTTAATGAAATAGTTAATTATATAAAGCAGCAGGGAATTATGGAGCAAGAGCAAAAAATTATTCCAGAATCTGATGAAGAGGCAGGAGAACCAAAGGAAGTTGACGAACTCTTCTCTGAGGTAGTAAAGGAAGTAGTCAATTCTGGACAGGCTTCAATTTCTTTTTTGCAGCGGAAATTCCATATAGGCCATGTAAGGGCCGGCAGGTTAATTGATGAAATGGAAAGGCTGGGAATTATTAGTGGTTATGAAGGTAGCAAGGCCCGTAAAGTTTTAATATCTTCCCAGCAGTTAAACCAGTATCTGGATAACAAATAACTCTCCTGGAATGGTGGTGTGTAT
>CAYYWR010000045.1:0-8539 GCA_964474145.1 uncultured Syntrophomonadaceae bacterium | reverse complement strand
ATCCCGAAAGCTATCATGCTCAACAAAGCAAACTGCTCATCCATGATAACCTGGTCAATTACTATTCTGATTAACTGGGGAATTGCCAGGTTAAAAGCCATTACTAAAATAGCAGCAGTAAAAGAGCCAACAACCCACATCCAGTAAGGTAAAAGCATTTTTAACAAACGCTTTAGAACAGCCATGTTTAATCACCTTTATAATTAAGGTTATTATGATAATTTGATAGTATCTACTCAGCCCTCTGCCCTTCCAGCTTGTAACAGCTCCTGGCTGGTAATGACAGAGACCTTTTCATTACCTGATCAGTAACTGAGCAGTTACATTTGACAGTATTATTTGGTAAACACTTTCCGGGCATTTATTTCTTTACAGAGCAGTCCGTACTCAATGCTGTCAACCAGCGCTAACCAGCTTGCTTCTATAATGTTGGAAGATACACCCACCGTCCCCCACCTCTTCTTCTCTTCTCCGCTGGATTCAATGAGGACCCTTACCTTGGCACCTGTTCCATCCTGTCCGTCCAGGACCCGTACCTTATAATCCTCCAGCTTAATGCTATTTATCTGGGGATAAACTTCCTCCAGGGCCTTGCGGAGAGCATTGTCCAGGGCATTTACCGGGCCGTTACCCTCCGCTGCAGTATGAACCATATGATTATCCACATTAACTTTAATAGTTGCTTCAGAAACCAGGGGACTTTCTTTTTGTTTCTCCACAATAACCCGAAATCCTTCTAATTCAAACAAATTTCGATAAGAATTAAGGGCTTTCCAGATAAGAAGCTCAAAAGACCCCTCCGCCCCCTCAAACTGATATCCCTGGGATTCCAGGCTTTTAATTAAATCTAAAACTTCTTTCGTCTGGTAATCTTCAAGCAATTCCATATTACTTTCCTTGGCCTTATGCATTACATTGCCCTTGCCGGACAGCTCGGAAATCAGCACATGTCTTTTATTCCCAACTCTGGCCGGGTCTATATGTTCATAAGCCTTGCTGTGTTTATTGACGGCACTTACATGTACTCCCGCCTTGTGGGCAAAGGCATTACTGCCTACAAAGGGCTGTGACTCCTGGTGGCTCAAATTGGCCAGCTCCGATACATAACGGGATACACTGGTAAGGCTTTTCAGCTCCTCCTCACCAATACAGTCCATGTTCAACTTAAGCTTTAAGTTAGGTATAATAGTGCAAAGATTGGCATTGCCGCACCTTTCACCATATCCGTTAATAGTTCCCTGTATGTGCAGCAAGCCCATTTGGGCAGCTATGATGGAAATAGCCGCGGCCAGGCCGGAATCATTATGAGCATGGATCCCCAGGGGAACATGTATTTTTTTCCTTACTTCAGAGATTATATCCATAACCTCCAGGGGCATAACTCCGCCGTTTGTATCACACAGGACAATCTTGTCTGCTCCCACCCGCTGTGCTGACTCCAGGGTAGCCAGGGCATAATGGGGATTATTCTTATAACCATCAAAAAAATGCTCGGCGTCATATATGACTTCCACTTTCTTACCCTTTAAATAGCTAACCGTATCCTCTATCATGCTCAGGTTTTCCTTCAGGGTTGTCCCCAGTATGCTGGTTACCTGAAAGTCCCAGCTTTTGCCAAATATAGTTATGGCCTCCGTTCCCGCAGCTAAAAGGGACTGAACATTAGGGTCAAAAGTGACATCAACATCAGGTCTCCTGGTGCTCCCAAAAGCTGTTACCTTTGTATTCTTTAAGGGTATCTTTTTAATCCTTTCAAAATATTCTATGTCTTGAGGATTGGAACCGGGCCAACCACCCTCCACATAAGATATACCCAGTTCATCCAGCTTTTTAGTGATCTTGATTTTGTCCGAAACAGAAAATGATATGCCTTCCCTCTGGGCTCCATCCCGTAGTGTAGTATCATATATTTCTAAAGTAGACAAAACTTACTCCCCCCTTAATACAAAACAATTTTGGTAGCGCTACAGGAAAAACATCCCTGTCAAAAAAGCTTATCCCTGCCCTCAGAGAACGCTAAAAACGCTTCAGGACAACACTAATTACAATTATTTCCCGTAGTACTGGGTTAGATGTTGATATATTATACTATATATATTTACAGGTGACAATGAGAGTTTCCATTTTAGAAAAGGCTTCTATTTAAAAATAATAGAGCCGAATATATAACCTGCTTATTCATTAAAGCTAAGGGCACCTACCGGGCAAACCTTTACACACTCACCACACCCGGTACAGGGGGAGTCCGCCAGATCATAATCTCCAAAGGTGGTAACTTTTCGCTTAATGCCCCGGAGAGAAAAGCCGATGGCCCCAACCTCAGCGACATGATGGTCAATCCATACACAGCGGCCGCAAAGAACGCACCTGCTGCGGTCTAAGGTAAATTCCTCCATGCTTTCATCAATATCTGCTTCCCTTTCAAAGGGCTTAAACCTCCTGGATTTAAGCTTTAATCCTCTTTCTTTAGAAATTTTTTGTAATTCACAGGAAGAATTGCCCGGACATTTTTTACAGCCCAGGCGGTGGTCTGATATTAAAAGCTCAAAGGAGGCTTTCACCAGGCGATCCACCTCAGGACTTCTAGTCTTAACCACCAGACCCTGAGAAACAGGCAGAGTACAGGAAGTGACCGGGTCAGGTATTCCCTCCACCTCCACAAAGCAGAGGCGGCAGCTGGCAGAAGGCCTGCTTTTTTCTTTCATGGCACACAGGTTGGGAATATAGATGTCGTTATCCAGGGCTACCCATAAAAGCATTTCACCTTCAGACGCCGTTATTTCCCGATCATCTATAGTTATAGCTACTTTCTCTCTTTCTTTTTCACTCATTTTTGCTCCCTCTCCCTCTCTTCTACCAGCTCAGCTGGAGATAATTTTTCTACAGCGTAAAACTCGGGAGGACAGGCGTACAAACAGCTGTTACACTTTACACACTTTTCCTGTTCTATAGCCTTAAGCTGGTCCTCCCTGGTATAAATAGCTTCTGTAGGACAGCTCCCTACGCAGGCACTGCAGAATTTGCTGCATCTTTCCGGCACAATATAAAAGGTGAGAAGATTCATGCACATAAGGGCCGGGCAGCGCCTTTCCTTTATGTGAGCCTCATACTCGTCTTTAAAGTAGCGAAGAGTAGTTAAAACCGGGTTGGGGGCTGTTCTCCCCAGGCCGCAGAGGGATCCCTTTTGAATTTCTTCAGCCAAATCCTTGAGAGTATCCAGGTAGGATAATTCTCCTTCGCCCCTGGTAATGTCACCCAACATATCCAGCATGTGCCTGGTTCCCAGGCGGCAAAAGGTGCATTTGCCACAGGATTCCTTCTGGGTAAAATCTAAAAAATACCGGGCAATTTCTACCATGCAGTCATCTTCATTTAAAACAACCAGTCCTCCTGACCCCATAATAGCTCCTGCCTCATGGAGGGAATCAAAATCTATAGGAATGTCCAGAGCTGACTCCGGCAAACAACCTCCCGAAGGGCCCCCTATCTGCACCGCTTTAAACTCCTTCTCATCAGGAACCCCGCCTCCCACATCATAAATTAAACTCCGGAGGGTGGTGCCCATGGGAACCTCTACCAGGCCGGTGCACTCAACTTTTCCCACCAGGGCAAAAACAGCCGTCCCCGGACTTTCGGAGGTGCCGATACCTTTAAACCATTCAATACCCTTTCTAATAATATGGGGAACATAAGAAAGAGTCTTCACATTATTTATCAATGTGGGCTTACCCCGAAATCCATAGGTGGCAGGGAAGGGGGGGCGGTGCTGGGGAACACCCATAAATCCCTCCATGGAATTGATAAGAGCTGTTTCCTCGCCACAGACAAAAGCTCCTGAGCCCTCAAATATTTCTATGTCAAAATTAAAACTGCTTCCCAGGATGGCCTCTCCCAGCAGGTTGTTTTCCCGGGCCTGTTCCAGGGCTGTTTGTATCCGCCGAACCGCCTGGGGATATTCAGACCGGACGTAAATATAACCCCGGGAAGCTCCTACCGCGTAAGCAGAAATTATAAGTCCTTCAAGAACCTGGTGGGGATTAGACTCCAGGATACTCCGGTCCATAAAAGCTCCAGGATCCCCCTCATCAGCATTACAGATAACATACCGGGTGCTTTCCTCTGCTTTACTGCAAACATCCCACTTGATTCCCGTAGGGAAACCTGCCCCTCCCCTTCCCCGCAGCTTTGATTCCTTTATATCTTCTATAACATCTATTGGCTCCATCTCTAAAACTTTCGCCAGGGCCTGGTATCCATCCTGGGCCAGATAGTCATCTATATCCTCAGGGTCAATGAATCCGCAGTGTTCAAGAATTATCTTATTTTCATAAACGCCCCGGGGGAAATCGGTGAAAACAGGGAAATAATCATTATGTTCCAGGGCCACCAGAGCATATTCAAAGCAGGGGTCATCGTTAACCAGGTAGTCTTCCACCAGGCGGTGCGCCAGTCCCTCATCAACACTTCCATAACAAAGGGAGGGAAAACCAGGTTTGGATACCACCACAATAGGTTCCGCGTAGCAGTGACCCATGCAGCCTACTTCTACAACCCGGGCATCAATCCCCTGTTTTTCTATTTCCTCTTTGAAAGTTTCCCTTGTATCAATAGCGCCGGCAGCCTTTCCACAGGTAGCCGTTCCCACCATTACTACCGTTTTTTCCTCCAGGGAATCCAGTTTTTCCTTAGCTTTTTTTCTCAGGCTTTCGTATTTTTCTTCTGGTTTATTTGAACTCATGAATCCTGCCCCCCTTCCTGTTCCCGATCCTGCTCCTGATTTTGCTCTTGATTCTGACTCTCATTCTGATCCTGTTCCTGCTCCCCGGTCTCCTTTCCACCGCCAGGGTCATCACCATCTCCATCAAACTGAAGCAAAATGCCATCTACCCGGGTAGGAGTAACTTTTCCTTCCACCTTATCATTTACTACAACCACCGGAGCTATGGCACAACACCCCACACAGGCAACCCTTTCCAGGCTATATTTGCGCTCAGGGGTAGTCTCTCCCTCAGAAATTTCCAGCCGCCTTTCAAAAGATTCTAAAATAATTTGACCCCCAATCATGTGACAGGCAGTTCCCATACAAACTTTAAATTGATATTCCCCTGGTGGATTTAAACGAAACTGATTATAAAAAGTAGCCAGTCCAAAAACATCTACTCCTGGAATGCCAAGAGCTTCAGCTATCTTTTCTATAGCCAGCTGGGGTAAATACCCTAAAACACCCTGAACTTTCTGAAGCAGGGGCACCAGGTTTTCCCGGTCAGCCTTGTTGTTTTTTAATATTTCACTTACCTGTTCAAGAATAAATTCCTTTTCACCCTCTAAAAGCTCCAATAAAAACAACTCCTTCACCAAAATTAATTCAACACCAACACACCAACACTAAAACCCGATACTAATAATAGAAACTAGCTTTTACTGTTTTTCGCTATATTTTGAGCTATATTACTATACACTAATTTCTACAAACATGTTAATATTCCTTCGTAATAAGAGCTAAAACCTTTTTTCACAATCAATCCATCAGGCACAAATGACAGCCGGAATAAAATATAACAACTTATAAGAAGGAAATATTATGGTGTTATAGAAATAAAGGTTATAGAAATAAAGATATAAGCAAATAGTAAGTACAATCAAAAATTTGGGGAGGATATTTATGGATTTCAAAGAAGGGCAAGCTGACAGTAAAAAAGCCTTAACTTCCTACTATAAAGCAGGATGGCTTTCCATGATGGTCATAATAACAGTCCTTTATTTAAGCCTGATATGGAGAATGTTATTTTTAAGGCAGCCTCCCATGGAGTACGTGGATGTTTTTTCTGCTCTGAATATTGGAGTAGTCGCCTTCCTGATGTTGGCCCAGCGGCTGGAAATGTTTAACGAAGAAAACCTGCACACCCCTATAATTCGCCATACACTCCTGATAGGAGTATCCATGCTAATTATTAATATGCTTTTTTTTGGAGCCTTCAGCATAGCCTTTTTTGCTACTTCCCTGTTAGGATTGGGAATAGCCTGGATTTTGGGTGAAAAACTTATAAGTAAGCTTCCCTGATATTTAGTATAACTAATTTAAGCAGGAGGGATAATATGGAAGAACGTAGATACGACATAGAAAATATAGATACTATCGACAAAAACCTTTTGGAGATTATTGACTATGAATATGAAGGCAAAAAAACAAGGGTTGAGATTTCTACCCTGGAGTTTACTTCAGTATGCCCCTGGTCGGGGCTGCCTGATTTCGGAGAGATCCTGATTGAATATATCCCCCAAAAAAGTCTCATAGAGCTGAAGTCTTTAAAATTTTATCTCCTGTCTTACAGAAATGTAGGAATACTTCAGGAGCACGCTATAAATCAAATCCTGAAAGACCTGGTAGAGGCATGCAGCCCCCTGGAAATGAAAATTACCGGCGAGTTTAACCTCAGGGGAGGCCTGAAAACAAAAGCCAGCACGGAGTATAAAAGCAAAGATTATAAAAAGGAAACATAAATGTTTCCTTTTTAAACTGATACTACTTCTTTAACTGATACTACCTCTTTTTTAGCTCCTTTTAGCTGATCAAACCTTTAAACCTTATCTACAAAGTCTCCAATTAATACATATTTAAATTTGTTGCCATTGAAGGCATTAAAAGCTGCTACCACCGCATATATAATAATTGCCAGCCTCAGCAAACCAATAATCCCGAATGTCCCGGCAGCACCTGCTAAAGGCAGTAATCCCACTGCTCCCGGCCCTCCAATTATTAAGCTACTGAGAACCCCTCCGGCAACAAAAAAGCTTAAAAGGGAAAACACAATCAACAAGCAGATCTGATAACCCAGGGCCTGTTTGGCATGATTGCCTACAAAACTGGACTTATCTTTCTGGGTTATAAATATAACCAGAGCTACTATAATACCTATCCACGAAAATAGTATGCCCAGATGAGATATCCCGGCAAAAATCTTTTCTTCACTGGAATAAGACATATAATTATTACACTCCTTTCTTAAATATTTTGAAAACTTACCCCTGTACACCGGCCTGTCCCAAATTCAAATAAACAATATTATGATTATGATTTCACCTGACACTTTTTCAGTCTTTCCAGCCGTTTTTTCCTAAAAGAGGAACAAACCTGCATCCCCCCAGTTTATGCTTCTCCCTGCCTTTTTCAGTCTTTTTCAACAAAAGAAGCTCCTGGGATATTAAATCTCCCACGGGAATAATCATCCTGCCCCCTGTAGCCAGCTGCTCCCAGAGGGAAGAAGGAACTTTGGGGCTTGCTGCTGTTACAATAATAGCGTCATAAGGGGCATTCTCCCGCCACCCCATTGTCCCGTCACTTATTTTTATAAATATATTATCATATCCCAGGTCCTTCATTTTTTCCCGGGTGGCCTCCCCCAGCTGGTTAACCCTTTCTACACTGTATACTTCCCGGGCAAGCTCAGCTAAAATAGCCGTCTGGTAACCCGAGCCTGTACCAATTTCCAGCACCTTATCATGGGCTTCAATTTCCAGGGCTTCTGTCATTAAAGCTACAATATAGGGTTGGGAAATAGTTTGGCCCTGTCCAATGGATAGGGGTCCGTCATCATAAGCGTTTTCCCTGTCCTGGGGCCTTACAAATTCATGTCTTGGCACCCGTCTAAAGGCTTCCAGAACTTTTTCATCCCTGATACCCCGGGCTATCAATTGCTTGTTTATCATTTTCTCTTTTTCTTCCAGGATCTTTACCACCCCTTTACCAGTAGCACAATGGATAAGTAAATAGAATCTCCCCAACTGTGATGCAGCTTCTAAAAAAGGAGCTGCCAAAGTCTGAAAAGAGATAGGTCTTGAGCAGTTTCAAAAAAATAAGAAAAAGTGCTTACTCAGCACTTTAACCCACAAAACATCATAACTCTACTATCTGTGTTTTATGGTGTCCTTGTAAGCGTTCTTTAAGAGTTCTTTTTGGATTTGGGCAATTTCCTTGGCAGTATATTTTTTGTTCCGGTTTGTTTCCAAAAACTGATTATAGTAAGATAAAAATTGCTCCATTATTTCATAATTATTTTCCCTCACTGCTTTAAGGTTATACCTTATGTTAGCTCGCTCCAAATACTGCTCCGCCAGGAAACATCCTTCGAAGTAATTAAACTCATTAAATCTAAACTTTGTTTTTTTGGGCATTACAGGTTTAACTGACTGGATATACCATGCTAGATTTTGGTCCAGACCAAGCTTAACTTTCAGCTCTTTGTTTAGCTTTTTAATACTTGCCACACTATTTAATACTTCATCCAGTTCACTATCATCTGGTTGATAGTAAGGCATTGGCCTGGGCAAATCTAAATAAACAAAAGTATCAGACCGAGGATCAGTTTCTTTATTTGAAACCTGAATTTTAACCCGCTTTATCATGATGCCCTCCATCTGACTAACCTCCTCTAATATTTTTAAAATAAATGATTGTTACTGTTCAGGCATTTTTACAAATTACTTATGATTCCACTGCATAAAGTCAGTTTTGCAATTTGCCACCCCAATATATTGAGTT
>CAYYWR010000044.1:0-8616 GCA_964474145.1 uncultured Syntrophomonadaceae bacterium | reverse complement strand
AATAAAACCAACAGGATGGTCAATTGTGAGACGGCCAATTTAAACAAGACTGTTCACGCGGCTATAAACCAGCTGGAAAGCATAAAAATTGTTGATCAAGGGAAGGGCCTGGGACATCTCCCCAAATCTCTTAAGCAGATAGCCGAATTAAGGATGAAGTACCCTGAGGCTACCCTTAAAGAATTGGGCGATATGTTTGATCCTCCTCTGAGTAAATCAGGCGTTAACCACCGCCTACGCAAAATTGAAAAACTGGCCCAGCAAATATTAAGCAAATAAAATATCTAAGAATAAAAATTTAAGCAGGAATTTTATGAAAGGCATAGAATAACTTTCAATTAGATTAGAATAGCATAATTATCAAAAGTGATGTACTAAATCCTGCAACTTATGTAATAGTGTTTTCAAAAACATGTTATAATGCTTGTTTTTTGTCTGTATAAGTTTGGTAAATTGACCAGTTTAGCTTGAACTAATGATCTATTTATGCATTATTAATGAATTAAGGGTTTTCAATTATAGCTTAGGAGGGAATAATAGATGACCGTTAAAGTGGGGATTAATGGATTCGGCCGTATAGGCCGGGGATGTATCAGGGCTGCCTTTGAGCTTTATCCGGACATGGAAATTGTAGCTTTCAACAGCACCAGAGAGCCTGAGACTTTAGCCCATATGCTTAAATATGACTCTGTTTACGGAAAGTTTAAAGGTGAGGTGGTAGCGGAAAAGGAGGCTCTTTTAATCAATGGAAAAAGAGTAAAAATTTTAGCCCATCGGGACCCGGCCAAACTGCCCTGGAAAGATCATGGAGTTGACATTGTTTTAGAAGCTACCGGTGTTTTTCGCAGCAGGGAGGAAGCCGGAAAACACCTGAATAGTGGTGCTAAAAAGGTAATCATAACCGCTCCCGGCAAAGATGAGGATATAACCATGGTTATGGGCGTAAATAACCATAAATACTCTTCAAAGCACCATATTATATCCAATGCCTCCTGTACTACAAATTGCCTGGCACCAATAGCCAAAGTGCTAAACGATAAATTCGCCATAAAAAAGGGTTTAATGACAACTGTTCATGCATATACTAATGATCAGAGAATACTTGATTTGCCCCACTCAGATTTACGTCGGTCCAGAGCTGCTGCTCTATCCATAATACCTACTTCTACAGGCGCTGCCAAGGCCCTGGGTAAAGTATTGCCGGAAATTGACGGCAAAATGGATGGTTTTGCATTAAGGGTGCCTACTCCTACGGTTTCAGTAGTTGACCTGGTGGCAGAGCTGGAAAACCAGGTAACTCCTGAAGAGGTTAACGATGCTTTTCGACGGGCTGCAGAAAGTTCCATGAAGGGAGTTCTGGCGGTATCTTATGAACCCCTGGTTTCTGCTGACTATATAGGGAATACTTATTCTTCCATAGTAGATAGCCTTTCCACTACGGTTACCGGTGGAAACCTGGTGAAAGTTCTGTCCTGGTACGATAATGAGTGGGCATACTGCTGTAGAACTCTGGAGCTTGCTGATTTTATAGCCAAAAAGGGGCTTTAGTATTTGAAAGGAGGTACATTTTAAACTTGAATAAAGTCAGTGTTAAGGACATTGAGGTTAAGGGAAAAAAAGTATTCTTAAGGGTAGACCTCAATGTTACTATAAATAAAGATGGCGAAATAATTGAAGAAAACAAAATTCGCAGTGCTTTACCTACCATAAAATATCTGGTAGAAAGGGGTGCAATAGTTATACTGGCTACCCATTTAGGAAGACCCGAGGGACAGGTAAAAGAAGAGTTGCGCATGGATTCGGTAGCCCGTAAACTAGCTGATATTTTAGGTCATCCTGTTTATAAAACCGACCACGTATCAGGGGAAGAACCCAAAAAGGCCTTAGAAATGCTAAAAGATGGAGACATATTAATGCTGGAAAACCTGCGTTTCCATCCGGGAGAGACTGAAAATGATCCCCATCTGGCAGAGGAGCTTGCCCGTTTAGCTGATGTATATGTAAATGATGCTTTTGGCACTTCTCACCGGGCTCATGCCTCTACAGAAGGGGTCGCCAGGCTGTTGCCTTCGGTAGCAGGGTTGAACCTGGAAAAAGAAATAGAAAATATGAGCAAAATACTGGTAAGTCCTGACAGACCTTTAGTAGCTATACTGGGAGGGACAAAGGTAGCAGATAAGATAGGGCTGTTTAACCATTTTATGAAAATAGTAGATGTTATTCTTGTAGGTGGAGGCATGGCCAACACCTTTTTAAAGGCCAAAGGCTATTCCCTGGCTAGCTCCTTTGTGGAAGAGGATAAAGTGGAAGAGGCCAGGGAAATACTGGACCTGGCCGCTAAAAAACAGGTTAAACTGGTTCTGCCCGTAGATTTTATAGTGGCCTCCCGGGCCTCCAGTGAAGCTGATCAGAAGGTTGTTTTTGTAGATTCTATACCAGAAAAATGGCAGGCTTTAGATTTAGGGCCGGAAACGGTAAAAATGTTTTGCCTGGAGCTGAAAAATGCTAAAACTGTGGTATGGAATGGTCCTCTGGGGATGATTGAAATAGAAGCCTTTGCTCAAGGCACCAAGGATATTGCCAGGTTTATTGCAGACCTATCTATTACCTCTGTTATTGGCGGTGGCGATGTAGTATCTGCTGTAGAGAGTGCTGGCGTAGCAGATAGCATGACCCATATTTCTACAGGAGGAGGGGCAGCATTAGAGTTTTGGGAAGGCAAAGAACTCCCGGCCCTGGCTGCCTTGCAAGAAAAAGTTACAGTGTAATAGTTCCCGCCCTGTCATACAGGGCGGGCTTCTATGAAGGGAAGTTTTTTGAGCTTTAAATTAATATATCTATGAAAACGGAGGTAGTCTTTGTGCGGAAACCTGTAATAGCAGGTAACTGGAAGATGTTTAAAACCGTATCGGAGAGTTTGGCCTTTTTGGATAAAATTATTCCGGGCTGCAGCGACATACATAGAGTAAAAATTATTATTTGTCCTACCTTTCTCTCTTTAGCTTCCATGGCAGAGAGGGTAAAGGGCACAAATATTTGTCTGGGTGCTCAAAACATATACTGGGAAAAGGAAGGGGCCTTTACCGGGGAGATTTCCTCCTACTTATTGTCTGAACTGGGAATAAGTTATGTGATTATTGGTCATTCTGAGAGAAGAGGTTATTTTCAGGAGACGGATAAATGGGTTAATAATAAAATCAAGTCGGCTCTAAATTTTAATCTTAAGCCTATTATGTGTGTTGGAGAAAGCCTTGAGGAAAGGGAAAAGGGGCTGACCCATAAAGTAGTAAAGGGCCAGCTGGCAGGTGGACTTAAAGATATTGGACTGGATCAAGTGGAGAGTATAACCTTTGCTTACGAGCCTATATGGGCTATAGGTACGGGGTGTTCGGCTACCAGTGGTGATGCCCAGGAGGTTATTTCTTTTATTAGAAAATGGCTGACGGAAAACTACAGTGAGGAAACGGCGCAGAAGGCTCCTTTACTATATGGGGGAAGCGTTAAGCCGGATAATACAGGGAGTTTACTGGAAGAAGAAGATATAGACGGAGCATTAATCGGAGGCGCCAGCCTGAAGGAAGATTCTTTTTTAGAAATGGTACAAATAGCCAGCAGACACCAGGGATGATAGGGTGATAAGCCCTGTTCCCTTGTTATTGGGAAGGATGTGACTTATGACCAGGCAAAAACCTGTAGTTCTTACCATCGTGGATGGCTGGGGGTTGGGCAGGTATAGAGAAGGAAATGCCATAGCCCTGGCGGAAACACCCAGTATAGATTCTTATGAGGACAGATTTTCCTGCACACAACTGAGGGCCTGTGGAGAAGCCGTAGGCCTTCCCCAGGGACAGATGGGAAATTCAGAAGTAGGGCACTTGAATATGGGAGCCGGGAAAATTGTATACCAGGAGCTTACCCGGATAAATCTTGCTATTAAAGAAGGGTCTTTTTTTCATAATACTGTTTTGCTGGAAACTATTGAAAAGGTAAAAGAAAACAACTCCTCCCTGCATCTCATGGGACTGGTTTCCGATGGGGGGGTTCACAGCCATATAGAACATCTTTATGCTTTGCTGGAAATGGCTAAAGTCCATGAAGTTAAAAAAGTATATATACATTGTATACTGGACGGCCGGGATGTTCCTCCTGCCAGCGCTAAAAAGTACATAGCAGACCTGGAAAATAAGGCCAGATGTACAGGCGTAGGAGAATTAGCTACCGTCAGCGGCCGCTACTATGCTATGGACAGGGACCAGCGCTGGGAAAGGGTTGAAAAGGCTTACCGGGCTTATGTTTATGGAAAGGGTGAGGAGGCGGCCAGTTCACTCCATGCTCTGGAAAAAGCTTATGACAGGGAAGAGACAGATGAGTTTGTGCTCCCCACTGTAATACTTAATGATGATGGAAAGCCCCGGGGGTTAATAAAAGAAAAGGATGGGCTGATATTTTTTAACTTCCGCCCAGATAGAGCCCGGCATATTACCAGGGCTTTTGTGGATAAGGAATTTACTTTTTTTAATCGGGGGCCTGAGCCTCCCCGGGTGCATTTTGTATGTTTCACCCTTTATGACGTAACCATTGATGTCCCGGTAGCTTTTCCTCCGGATAATATAGAAATAACTCTGGGGGAGATTATTTCCAGGGAAGGATTAAAGCAGCTGAGAATAGCGGAAACAGAAAAATACGCCCATATCACTTTTTTCTTTAATGGTGGGATTGAAGAGCCTTATCCTGGAGAGGATCGCTGCCTGATACCTTCTCCCAAAGTTGCAACTTACAATCTCAAGCCGGAGATGAGTGCTTATGAAGTTACCGAAAAAGTAATTGAGAAAATAAGGGAGGACATATATGACTTGATTATTTTAAACTATGCAAATCCAGATATGGTAGGTCATACTGGCTTTTTGGAGGCAGCTATCAAATCTATAAAAGTAGTTGATGAATGTGTAGGAAAGGTTGTGGAGGAGGTGCTTTCCAGGGAAGGTGTTTTGTTCCTTACTTCTGACCACGGCAATGCTGAACAGATGCTGGATAGAGAGACAGGGCAACCCCATACAGCCCATACTTCTAATAACGTTCCCTTTTACTTTATTTGCGAAAGTAATAAGACAAAATTACGGGAAGGTGGAACTCTGGCGGATATAGCTCCTACCATCCTGGAAACAATGAGTATAAAAAAACCCCAGGAAATGACAGGGAAAAGTCTGATGATTAAAAAATGTCAGGAGGTAAAGTAAATGACAAAAATAACAGAAATACTTGCCCGGGAGATATTGGATTCCAGGGGGAACCCTACCGTGGAAGTGGATGTTTACCTGGTCAGCGGGGGTTTTGGAAGGGCAGCCGTTCCTTCCGGAGCTTCCACAGGACAGTTTGAAGCCGTGGAACTCAGAGATGGCAACAAAAAGCGCTACCTGGGCAAGGGTGTAACAAAGGCTGTAGAAAACGTGACGAATATTATTGCTCCTGAGCTGGAGGGAAACGATGCCCTGGAGCAAAACTATATAGACCAGCTGCTGATAGATCTGGACGGGAGCCCTAATAAGAAGAACCTGGGGGCTAATGCTATTTTAGGTGTTTCTATGGCCGTAGCCAAAGCTGCTGCCCATGCCCTGGGGCTGCCCCTGTACAGATACCTGGGGGGAGCAAAAACCAGCTATCTGCCTGTTCCCATGTTAAATATTTTAAACGGTGGAGAACATGCCGACAACAATGTAGATATCCAGGAGTTTATGATTTTACCCGTGGGCGCTTCTACTTTTAAAGAAGGACTGAGGATGAGTGTGGAAGTATATCACCAGTTAAAAAAAGAATTAAAGGGAGAAGGCTTTAATACTGCTGTAGGGGATGAGGGTGGATTTGCTCCTAACCTGGCCTCCAATGAAGCAGCTCTGGAGATTATCATGGAAGCCATTAGAAATTCCGGATATAAGCCGGGAGAGGATTTTTGCCTGGCCCTGGATGTGGCTGCTACTGAGCTTTATAGAGAAGGTTACTATCACCTGGCCAGCGAAGGACTTGAAAAAGATGCTGAAGAAATGGTAAACTATTATATGTACCTTATTAATAAGTATCCTATAATATCTATAGAAGACGGCCTGGACGAAGATGATTGGGACGGCTGGAGGCTTCTCAGGGAAAGGATGGGAGACCAGGTTCAGTTAGTGGGGGACGATCTCTTTGTAACCAATCCCCACAGGCTAAAGAAAGGGATTGAACTGAAAGCGGCCAATTCTATCTTGATTAAATTAAATCAGATAGGAACAGTAACTGAAACGCTGGAAGCTATAGATTTGGCTAAAAGGAACGGGTTTACCCAGGTGATATCCCACCGTTCCGGGGAAACGGAGGATTATATAATTGCTGACCTGGCCGTGGCCACAGGAGCAGGACAAATAAAAACCGGGGCACCCTCCCGTTCTGAACGTTTATCTAAATACAACCAGCTGTTACGGATTGAAGAGGAGCTGGATAACATATCTTTTTATGCCGGCAGATCAGAGTTTGAAAGATTTGGTTTAAAGCAGAAATAATGAAATTATAAAAAAAATCAGACAAAGTAAGAAAAAAAGAAGGAATTATGAATGTCTTCTACGAATTAAATCAAAGGACATTATATTTATATTTTATTAGTTTTTATTTTATATTAGTTTTTATTTTATATTGACCTATTTTTATCTTAACCTATTTACCCTGGAGTTAATTTTTAAGTGAGGAGGTGATCAGGTGGAAGTCGCTTTAACTGTTTTATATCTGATAATATCTATAGGATTAATTGCAGTCATTCTCCTGCAGGCAGGAGACGAAACAGGACTATCCGGAGCTATTTCTGGTACCAGCCAAACTCCAGGAGGTGGTGGGAAGAAAAAAGGTAAAGAAGAGCTGTTAGGGAAGGCAACAGCTTATATGGCTGTTACTTTTATGGTTTTTTCTATTGTTATTACAGTTCTTCATGCTTAACTTTTTGCAATTGTTAATGGTATCTTATTATCGTTATATCTGTGCAAGCTGTTAAGAAAACTTAAGTTAATCATTAATTAGTGTTAGAAAAGACTAGTTTAGAGGAGGAGAGGAAAAATATGGAAGACAATATTATTGTAGTAGCACCTATAGCAGGTGTTTTAGCTTTGTTATTTGCCGTGTACTTAACTACGGTCATTAATAAAGCTGATCCTGGTAACGAAACCATGCGGGAACTTTCCGATGCTATTCATGAAGGGGCCATGGCCTTCTTAAATCGTGAATACAAGAGTCTTGCTGTGTTTGTGCTGGTTTTAATTGTTGTATTGGGAATATTTATTAATGTAGGGACAGCTGTATCCTTCCTGGTGGGAGCTATAGCTTCTGGTATTGCTGGATTCATAGGAATGAAAATTGCCACCAGGGCTAACAGCAGAACTACCCAGGCTGCCCGGGGCGGAATTAATGAGGCACTTAAAATTGCCTTCGCCGGCGGTAGTGTTATGGGGCTTTCTGTTGTAGGTCTGGGTACTTTAGGTCTTGGAATTTTATATTTTATTTATAGAGATCCTGAAATCATTAACGGTTTTGCTTTAGGTGCCAGTTCCATCGCTCTCTTTGGTCGTGTGGGCGGCGGTATCTACACCAAGAGCGCTGATGTTGGTGCGGACCTGGTGGGTAAGGTTGAAGCCGGGATTCCTGAAGATGACCCCCGTAACCCTGCGGTTATCGCTGATAACGTGGGTGACAACGTGGGTGACGTAGCAGGAATGGGTGCCGACTTGTTTGAATCCTATGTTGGTTCCATTATTGCTGCTATTACTCTGGGACTGGTATTTCACGGAATAGAAGGGGTAGTGCTGCCGTTTCTGATAGCAGCGACAGGTATTATAGCTGTAATTATTGGTTATTTCTTTGTTAGAGTTAAAGAAGGAGTTCGCTTGAGTTCGGCCCTGGAGCGGGGGACTTATGTAAGCGGCGTTCTTCTAATTATAGCTGCCTGGTTCCTTTCCAGGTCCGTTTTAGGAGTTGAAGAAGGGACAGGAGCGTTTGTTGCTGTTGTAGCAGGTCTTGTAGCCGGTATTCTTATTGGAAGAATTACGGAATACTATACATCTGATCACTATCCTCCAGTCAGGAGAGTTGCAGAAAACTCCAAGACAGGAACAGCGACCAACGTTATATCCGGGTTGGCCCTGGGTATGAAGTCTACAGCCTTGCCTATTATTGTAATCGTTATTGCTATTCTAACGGCTCATCATTTTGCCGGACTGTACGGTATTGCTATTGCTGCTGTAGGTATGCTGGCTACTGTGGGTAATACCATTGCTATCGACGCTTACGGACCTATTGCTGATAATGCTGGCGGTATATCCGAGATGGCGGAACTGGGGCCGGAAGTTCGTAAGATTACTGACGAACTGGACGCCTTAGGAAATACTACTGCTGCTATTGGTAAAGGTTTTGCTATCGGCTCAGCGGCGCTTACGGCCCTGGCCCTGTTTGCTTCCTTTACACAGGCCGCCGGGCTGGAAGTAATTGACGTCTCCAGCGCTGAAGTTATTGCCGGCCTTCTAATTGGTGGAGTAATGGTGTTCCTGTTCTCCGCTTTAACCATGGAAGCTGTTGGTAAGGCTGCCTTTATGATGATTGAAG
>CAYYWR010000043.1:4286-8936 GCA_964474145.1 uncultured Syntrophomonadaceae bacterium | reverse complement strand
TAGTCAAGGGTAAGGTAGTGCAAGTCGCCGCAGATGAACTAATGGTGGATGTAGGTTACAAAGCTGATGGTATTATCCCCCGCACAGAATTAAACATAAAGGCCGGAGAGTCCCTGGAGGAGAATTTCCAGCTAGGGGATGAACTAGACCTTTTTGTTTTAAAAGTTCCAGCCACCGATGACGATAAATTAATTCTATCTAAAAAAAGATATGACCGGGAGAAGCAGTGTAAAGATCTGGAGAGCTCATTTGAAGAAGAGGAAAAAATGACCTGTGAAGTTATAGAGGTGGTAAAAGGTGGGTTAATTGTCGACCTGGGGGCTAGAGGCTTTTTACCTGCTTCACTGGTGGATTTGAGGTACGTTCCTGATTTGCAGCAGTTTGTTGGGGACAAAATAACTGTAAAGGTCATAGAATTGAACAGGGCCAAAAACAAAGTAGTTGTATCCCGGAAAAAAGTGCTGGAAGAAGAAATGGAAGAGAAGAAGAAGGAGACTCTTGCCAGTATAGAGGAAAACATGGTGGTAAAAGGTATCGTTAGAAGACTGACAGACTTTGGTGCCTTTGTGGACATAGGTGGAATAGATGGTTTAGTTCACATTTCTGAAATTTCCTGGCAGAGAATAGACCATCCAGGGGATGTTCTCAATGTAGGAGAAGAGATAGAAGTGAAAATTCTTTCCATAAACATTGAGGATGAAAGGATATCTTTAAGTATTAAAAAGGCCATGCCGGATCCCTGGACCTTAATTTCCAGCAGGTTCAGTTCAGGAGATCTGGTAGAAGGCAAGATTAAATGCATCGTGGACTTCGGCATTTTTGTAGAGATTATGCCGGGGGTAGAAGGACTTGTGCATATATCCCAGATGGCTGAAGAACATGTAACTCATCCCAGTGAAATAGTAGAAGAGGAAGAAAACATCAAGGTGAAAATTCTGGATCTCAACCCTGAAGATAAAAGAATTAGTTTAAGCTTAAAGGAAGCTCTGAAAGAACTAAAAGGGCATAAAAAAGAAGAAGCAGAAGCGAAACGTGAATCAGACCAGGAGGCAGCAGTAGAACAGGACAGTGATGACGATTCCACGGGCTCTGGTGTTACCCTGGGAGATGCTTTTGGGGACATTTTCGAAAAGTATAAAGAAGATACTGAAGATGATGTAGAAGACACTGAAGAAGATGCTGAAGATGAGACTGTAGAAGAAGATGAAGATGATGAAGGTGAAAGAGATGAGATAAGCATTGAAGATGCAGATGAAGATGAAAATGAAGATGAAGGTGAAGAAGAAGATAAAGATTAATTAGGAGATAACCATGTCCAGATCTTCCCGCAAAGGCGAACACGTCCACCATGCTCTGTCATCAGGGAATAGCTCTGCAGATTTTAATGATTGCTCCCTTGTTCACCAGAGCATTTCCCATACTGATTATGAAGATATAAATCTGGCAACATCTTTAGCAGGAATACCCTTGAATTTACCCGTATTTATAAATGCCATGACAGGTGGAACTGCGGACACAAAAATTATTAATAAAAATCTGGCTTCGGCTGCCAGGGATGCAGGGATGGCTCTGGCTGTGGGTTCCCAGATGTCTGCCCTGGAAGATAAACACATGAGGGAAACTTTCCAGGTGGTAAGGGAAGAGTATCCTGAAGGCATCATATTTGCCAATATCGGTGCGTACGCCAGCCCGGAAATGGCCATGGAAGCTGTTGATATGTTAAAAGCTGCAGCCCTGCAGGTGCACTTAAACATACCCCAGGAGTTAATTATGGCAGAAGGAGATCGCAATTATAAGGGTTATCTTAATAATATTAGAAGCATGGTAAAAAGCCTGGATGTTCCTGTCATAGTAAAAGAAGTTGGTTTTGGCATGAGCAGGGAAACCGCAGAAAAGATTTTAAACTGTGGAGTTAAAGTTTTGGATATAGGCGGCTATGGGGGTTCAAATTTCATACGCATAGAAGCCCAAAGAAGAAATATTATACTGGAAGAAGAAATGATGAACTGGGGCATACCTACCCTTATTAGTTTACTGGAAGCACTGGAGGCAGCCAGGGGAAAGGGGGAGGTTGTAGCCTCAGGGGGTATAAATAGCGCCTTTAAAATGGCCAAAAGCCTGGCGCTGGGGGCCAGTGCTGTAGGTATGGCAGGCCTTCCCTTGAGCATTATACAGGAAAAAGGGAAAGTTGAATTTCTAAGGTGGGCCAGGGACTTAACCTCGTCTTTAAAACAAATAATGGTTATGGTTGGAGCTTCCAGTATTAATGAATTGAGGACAGTTCCTTTAGTAATAAGGGGAAAAACTGCAGAATGGCTGGATAAAAGGGGCATAGATACCTGTTATTTAGCCCAAAGGTAAATTTAAAAGGATCAGGCACGTGAGCACAGGCCACGTGTTTTTTTTTTGTGTTTTTTTTGTGTTTTTTTAACAGCTTTAATGATAATTATCCAGGAATAAAAGCATTGTTTTTGGTTAGCATAGAAAATAGTTTATTGAAATATAAAGTTTCTTAAAATTTAAAGGATGGTGAGACAATGCCTTTAGGAATGATACTGCTGGTAGTAGTTGGGGTATTGATTTACCTGGGGGTTGCCCAGCGGATACTGGATAAGTTAAGACTTACTGACAAACAGGCTTTTATATTTATTGCGGCTATATTAATAGGAGGCTTTCTTCCTGACATACCCCTTACAGAAAATGTTGGGATTAATACAGGTGGAGGAATAATCCCTGTTATATTAATAGTGTATCTACTGGTAAAGGCGGATACAGTTAGAGAGAAGAGAAGAGCAGTTATAGCCCTTCTAATTACTACTGTAATAGTCTATGGCGCTACCAAGGTAGTTCCCATTCAGCCAACTCAGGCCATGCTGCTGGATCCCATGTATATATTTGCTCTTATAGCGGGGATAACAGGTTATTTGGCGGGGCGCTCCAGAAGGTCAGCATTTATTGCTGGTGCAGGCAGTATGGTGCTGGTTGATATTGTATCCCGGATTGAACTGGCTCTGATGGGAATAGGAGGAAGGGGAACAATGGTCATCGGTGGTGCAGGAGCTTTTGATGCTATTGTCATATCCGGTATAATTGCCGTTGCTCTGGCAGAACTAATAGGTGAAACCAGGGAAAAGCTGCAGGGAGGCACCTCCAAAGCCCAGATTATTCCCCCGGAACATGAAGGGGAGCAGGGAAAGCAGGAGTATGAACAGCCAGGTGAGCCAGATGAAGATAATCCCGAGAAGCAGGGTGGTGAATAAGATGAATAAAATGAATAAGATGAATAAGGCAATGTATATAAATAATCATGGCAATGAGGATAAGGGCAACGCTGGGAATAAAGTTAACAAAAAGATTGTTATTCTTTTATCTGTTGTGACCTTCTTAATTTTTGCAATACAGGCTGTGCCGGTGGAAGGTTATGTAGAAGACACCTTTCTTTATCCTGAGACCAGGAAGGTGCAGGCTCACCATGATTTTTTTGAGCTGTTAAACTTATGTGAACGACAGGATGGACAGTATTACACCGTAGTTGACCAGCAAGGAAATGTGATTATGAGGACTGCGCGGCACCTCCATAAGGGGGACCAGTATATATGTGGAGAAAACAGGCACTATGAAATCTATGAAGTGGTGGAGGATACTGCATATGCCCGGGAAGTTGAGGAATCGGTTTCCTTGCTTTCTTCGGCTTCCATGGCTTCTATGGAGCAGATTCAAATTAGTTTAGATGGTGAAGGTAATGATGGTGAGGCTAAAAGGATAGGAATACTCCACTCCCATGGGGCAGAATCTTACGTGCCCAGTGACGGTGATGAGTCTATAGAAGAAGGTGGAGGGGTATTGCAGGTAGGGGACTCCTTCAGGGAGGCCTTAGAAGAAAAAGGCATAACTGTAATACACTCTAAAGAAACTCATGTGCCCCATGATTCCGGGGCTTATAACCGGGCCCGGAGGACAAAAGAGGAAATAATGAAAGATGAGCCCGATGCCATTTTTGACGTTCACAGGGACGCTGTCCCCGGGGAGGATTACCTGGAGGAAATAGAAGGAGAGGAACGGGTTCAAGTATTGTTAGTAGTAGGCAGGCAGAACCAGAACTTTGAAAACAACAAAGAGTTTGCTGAAGGCCTAAAGCAGGCGGCTGATGAAGAGCATCCTAACCTGGTGAAGGGTATTTTAATGGCAGAAGGGAACTACAATCAGGATATGAGCGGAAGGTCTTTGCTCCTGGAGGTGGGCTCCCACGAAAATAGCCGGGAAGATGCCCAGGAGTCCATTGCCCTTTTTGCTGATGCTGCAAATTCATTTATTTATGGAGGGCCTGCCCCTGGTGGAGTTCCCGGGGAAGGCGGCACTGCAGCAGGAAGAGCTATAGGTCTAATTGCCCTGGTGATATTAGCAGCAGCAGCTTACCTTCTTATAAGCACCGGAAGCATTGAAGAATTAAAGGCCAAGGTAAAACAATTTACCCAAAAGGAGTTTACTAATTTTCTGGGGAGTTTCAGCACTGGTGGTAAAAATAGTTTCCAGGAAGCAGATAGTGGTGATCAGGACTCTAATGACTCTAATGACTCTAATGAATGCCATGATTTCTGCAGCGAAGATGAGGACAACAGAGAAAACTGATAAATAGTAGAAGCATAGAAG
>CAYYWR010000043.1:0-4186 GCA_964474145.1 uncultured Syntrophomonadaceae bacterium | reverse complement strand
TGTCATCTTTAGAGTAATAAGTAAGCCTTTTGAAAGAGAGTGCTTTTTATATGATAATTATTTATCACTGTTATGGAGGAAGTCATTCCTCCATTCTGGCTGCGGCAATCCATGTAAAAATATTGCCCCAGGACCGTCAGCCGGAAATAAAAGAAATGTTTGCCTGCCCCCTTTTGGAACAGGGGTCTCCGGAAAGCCACGGAAATATTCATCTAATTGGCATAGATGAACAGGGTAATAGAGTCTATTCCATGGGATGTAAAAACGCTTTTCATATTATTAATAAATCTCTTAAGGGAATAATGGAAATCTTTAACCTTAATCCTCAAGAGCTATATTTTGTGGATACCCTGCCCTGTGACAATAATGAAATGAGGGTGGGAAGTTTTTTATCCTGGCAACTGGGATTAACCGGTTTGGGCAGGCCCCTGGTGATAAAAGGCTCCCAAAAAGCCTTTGGTGACCTGGCCAGGCTGGTGGAAGGCGTAAAAAAAGACTTAAAGGTGAAAGGTGTAAAATAATGATAATAATTTACCACTGTTATGGCAGCGCCCACACTTCAGTCATCGCTTCGGCTATTCATTTGGGGCTGCTGCCTGCCAATAGGGTTCCCACCTCCCAGGAGATATTAACCTTACCCTATTACGACCAGATAAATAACGAGCAGATCGGTAATCCTTACTATATAGGTAAGGATGAGTTTAATTCCCGGGTATATATTTTGGGCCTGGCCAATAATAAAGATGTTGTTATCAGGTCCATATTCAGCCTTTTAAAGATTTATGGGATTCCTTCCCGCCAGCTACTTATGGTGGACTCCCTGGTGGAGATACATTATTTAACCCGGATTGGCGGGTTTCTTTCCCGGCGCCTGGGACTGGTTAAATTGGGTCGTCCTTTAACAGTAAAGGGAATACAGTCTGGATATTTCCCTTTTGTCCGCCTGGTAAATGAGGTCAAGAAAAAACTTAAAGATAACGCCCGGGAGAAGGAAAAGTTTAAATTGCACCAAATTTCTTGACAGAAGTTAGCCTGATGTAGGATAATGATACTGCAGTTTTAAGAATATAATTAGCAGTGATAGGGGAAGGCTTGATAAAGGCTAATTACTGAGTTTTTTTAAGAAGGTGACTTGATTGTTAGAAGGCGGGATTGTAGATAAGGTGGAAAGGGGTTCTATAGCAGAAGAGATTGGCCTGGCCCCAGGCGACTGCCTTTTAAGCATCAACGGGGAAAGGTTTAAAGATATTATAGACTACCAGTACCTGTGTGCAGAAGAAGAGCTGGAGATTAGGGTAACAAAGGAAAACAATGAAGAATTAATAATAGAGATAGAAAAGGATTATGATGAAGACCTGGGGATAATATTCACTTACCCTACCATAGAGCCTGTGATGAAATGTTGCAACAAGTGTATATTTTGTTTTATCCGCCAGATGCCGGCAGGCATGCGCTCCAGCTTATATGTAAAAGATGATGATTATCGTCTTTCTTTTCTTTATGGTAATTTTATAACCCTTACCAATTTGGGGCAGGAAGACATTCAAAAAATAGAGAAACAGCACCTTTCACCCTTATACATATCCGTTCACACTACGGAGCCCTTCTTAAGGGAAAAAATGATGAATAATAAAAATATTGTAGATTTGCTCCCGATTTTAAAAGGGTTTGCCAGAGCCGGGATAGAAATGCACGGGCAAATAGTTTTATGTCCCGGTGTTAATGATAAAAACCATCTGGACAAGACAATCAGGGATCTGGCCGGTCTGGGGCCGTACTTTAAGTCTGTAGCTGTTGTGCCTGTGGGCCTCACCCGGCATAGAGAGGAGCTCTATCCCCTCAGGCCAGTAACTTCCCATGAGTCCAAATCTATTCTGTTTCAAATAAATAGATGGCAGGAAAGGTTTAAAGATACTATGGGTAGTAATTTTGTTTTTCCAGCGGATGAGTTTTTTCTCAAGGCAGGAATGGAAATTCCTTCAGATTCTTATTATGAAGATTACCCTCAAACAGAAAATGGGGTTGGGCTGGTCAGGCTCTTTTTGAATAACCTGGAAAAGTGGGACATAAAGAGTCTTCCTCCCCGGGTTTCCCCTCCCCGGACCATTTCTATAATAACCGGAAAGCTGGCCATGCCTTACTTGATGGAGATGTGCAAATTATTTAACTCGGTAGAGGGACTGGATTTTAAAATATGGGATATTGAAAATGTATTTATGGGGAGGGAGATTACAGTATCGGGTCTGGTCTGCGGGAAAGATATTATAGACACTTTGCGGGACAAACATATTGGTGATATGCTTCTGGTACCCGATGTAATGGTAAAGGATAGGGCGCATTTATTTCTAGATGATTTTAATAAGGACGAATTAGAAGATAGATTACAGGTTAAAATAAAAGTTTTAAACAGTCTTTTGGAGGGGGTTAACCCTGGAGATTTACTTTTTTAGTAACAGGTTCGGCTCCATGGCCGCTCTGGCAGCCCGGGGAAAGAAAAATGATTGCTGTAAAAATATAGCTGCAGCTTTAGCTTTTAGGAGGTAAAAAACTTAATGGAACCTTTGGTTGCAATCGTAGGCAGGCCCAATGTGGGCAAATCCACACTATTTAACAGGCTGGTACAGAGCCGTCTGGCCATAGTAGAAAAACAATCAGGAGTAACCAGGGACAGACTTTACTTGAAGACCCACTGGTTGGACCGCAGTTTTATCCTTATCGATACTGGTGGGATAATAATGGAAGACGGCGATAAGATAGAAGACAGTATAAGAAAACAGGCGCAGATTGCCATTGAAGAAGCGGACCTGGTTTTACTGGTGGTAGACCTTCGCAGCGGGTTAACCAGCATGGATCTGGAAATAGCAGGTATGCTGCGTAAAACAAGGAAGCCTGTAACTGTTGTGGCCAATAAAGCGGACACTCCTGATTTATACCATGAAGGGAGCGAGTTGTATTCCTTAGGTTTTGGGGAACCGGTTCTTGTTTCTGCTGTCCACGGGCTAAACACCGGGGATCTTTTGGACAATATAGTGGGCAAGCTGCCAGAACCGCCTGTAGAATTAAAGGAATTAGAAGATGATGAGTATGTTATAAAAACATCTGTAGTGGGCAGGCCAAATGTGGGCAAATCCTCCCTGATAAATGTGCTTCTGGAGGAGGAGCGGATGATTGTTACAGATATACCGGGGACCACCAGGGATGCCGTAGATTCCTTTCTGCACAGGGGGGAAGACAAATTCTTGTTTATTGATACAGCGGGCATCAGAAGAAAAAGTCGTATTTATAATTCCGTTGAATATTATAGTGTATTGAGGTCATTTCGGGCCATGGAAAATGCTGATGTAGCTATTATGGTTATAGATGCTAAAGAAATGGTAACGGAGCAGGATAAGAGAATAGCCGGGCATGCCCATGAAAATGGAAAAGGGATAATAATAGGTGTTAATAAATGGGACCTTATAACTAAGGAAAATAAGACTGTAAAAGAGTTTACACAAAAAGTAAGGAAAGAGTTAACTTTTTTACAGTATGCCCCCGTTATTTTTGTGTCGGCCAAAACAAAGCAAAGGGTCTTTAAAATGCTGGACCTGATAAAAAAAGTTGCGGAAAACCGGGAAAGAAGAGTTTCTACAGGAGTGCTAAACAATTTAATTAGGGAAGTTATGGCTATAAACCCGCCTCCCGGCACCAGGGGTAAGTCGTTAAAAATATATTATGCTACTCAAGTAAAGGGGAGACCGCCTACTTTTCTATTATTTGTTAACGACCCGGAACTTTTACACTTTTCTTATAAACGTTTTTTGGAAAACAGGTTGAGGGAGGCCTTTGATTTTGAAGGCACGCCTTTAAGAATTGTTACCAGAAGAAAGCGTTAAGGGTGTCCGATAAGGAGGCTCTTTTAATCATGACTGTTGTAAAAGATAAATAAACAGCTAGTTTTGTTTATTGCGGAAGGAGAGATAGTTTTGCAGTACCTGGCGATATTAATTTCCTATCTGATAGGCTCCATTTCTTTTGGATACATATTTTGTAAAGTTTTCAAAGGGGTTGATATAAGGGATTACGGTAGCGGAAACACCGGGGCTACCAACATATCCCGGGTTCTGGGGCCAGGGGCAGCCATTACGGTATTTGTTCTTGATGTTCTAAAGGGCATAAGTGTTATTTATCTGGCCCGGGGGTTTAC
>CAYYWR010000042.1:1867-8941 GCA_964474145.1 uncultured Syntrophomonadaceae bacterium | reverse complement strand
CAGGAAAAGGGTATAAAGTTTAGAAGATATATTATTATATCAATAGTTTTATACCAATATTAAGAAGATTACAGGAGGGTTATATTTTTGAAGAAAAAAATTTCATTGTCGTCTATGCTCTTTGTGCTGTTAGCTTTTCTTTTAGCTGTTTCAGGAATAGCTGCAGCCGAAGAGGGAGAAGTTCAGGTAATAGCTGAAGAGAGTATCCGGGAGATAATAGAAGGGAAAAGCCAGGAGAAAACCGGGGAGACTGAACAAACCTTAAGTTTGCCGACGTTAGTCATGGAAGATGGCGTTACACTGCTTCCCATGAGGGAATATTTTGAATTACTGGGCGCAAAGGTCAGCTGGCAGGAAAAAATCAATTCGGCCATAGCAGTCAGGGAAGATTTGGAGGTCATTATCCCTGTTGGAGGTAAACAATCATTAGTTAATGGAACTCTCGTGGACACAGGATTTCCGGCAAGAATAATTGACGGAAGCACTTATATTAACCTGGGCACTGCAGGTAAGCTAACCGGTTACCATGTGACATGGGACGAAAGTGAAGAAGTAATCAAGATAAGTGAAGCCGGCAAAAATATAGAGTTCCCAGGGGAAGATGCGGATAATCATAATCATAATCATAATCAGGAGGCTATAGTAGAAACTGTATCCCAAAAAGTAGAAAAGGAAAATGATGAGTCCCGGGAAAGTGAAATGCCAGAAGAAGCCTTAGAAGAAACTGCAGCCCGGGAGCTTGAGGAGCCGGAAGAGCCTCAGGTAGTATATACAGAAAGGGGTACAGCATCCTGGTACGGTCCCGGATTTCAAGGCAACATGACCAGCAGCGGGGAAACTTTTAACAAGAACGAACTTACCGCTGCTCATCCCAGCTTACCCTTTAACACATATGTAGAAGTCACCTTTTTGCAGACAGGGCAAAGCACAACGGTTCGCATAAACGACCGGGGCCCCCATGTAGGAGGCAGAATAATAGATCTTTCTCGAGCTGCAGCTGAGGCCATCGGGTTAAGGCCCCATGGACTGGGCGAGGTAAAACTTAGAGTATTTGACAAATAGACATATTACCAAAAAAAAAACTAATTTATTTTACCAAATAACTTATATTTTTTTAATTTATGAAAGGATAATTTGTGTATATAGAGAAGTAGATATTCAGAAGAATATTTAAGTAATAATGACCAGTCGAAATGACCACGTATTTTATTAAATGAATGGAGGGATATTTTGGAATTACAGGAAAAAGCAAAGGATCTTGGACGTGAAATCAGGGAAACTTCAGAATATGAGGAGTTGAAGAGATCCGAAGAAAATTTATCAGGAGACCCATCAGCTCAGGAAATTATTCAGGAAGTTCAGGAGGTTCAACAGCAGATCGAAACTGCCCAAAGAATGGGCGTTCAGCCCAATGAGGAACAGATGAATAAGTTCAATGAGTTAAGGCAGAAGATGCATGAAAACCTTACTGTAAGGTCTTTCATAAAAGCTCAGGAAGAACTCAATGAGCTGATGAAAACAGTTAATGAATCCATTAGTGAAGGCATAACCGGGGAAAAACCGCAGTCAGATGAAGAGGAATAAGCAGTAACAATCTAAAAAAAAACCCCTTCTAAGGTGGGACCTTTTAAAGGCCCCACCTTATTTATGTGTTTAGCGTGCCATGGGGACGCAGCGGTGCCATGGCTTAGTGTCCCCCGGGTTTACTGAATAGTTGCAATTTTTTTGTTGTAGCGATAATGGACTATTATTAAATTACTGTTATAATAGATTAAGGATAAGATTAAGGATAAGAATAAAATTAATCGTAGAGGTTACGTGAAAAATGGATTACTTAAAAGTGTTTATACTGTCTGCAGCTCCCATTATTGAAATTAGAGGAGGCTTCCCCCTGGGGATTATACTGGGGCTTTCCCGGTGGGAAGCCCTTATTGTAAGTGTTATGGGGAATATATCAATTATAATTCCTTTCTTAATAATACTTTCCAGACTGGAGCAGCTGTTATTAAAAATTAAGGGAATCAATAACCTGTATATGAAAATGGTCAATAAAGCCAGAAGTAAGGCAAAAAGCTTTCAAAAATACGGGAAATATGCCCTTCTCTTGTTTGTAGCCATACCCCTTCCTACTACCGGAGCCTGGACAGCCTGCGTGGCTGCCCACCTGTTCGGGATTCCCATGAGGGACTCCTTCATGATAATTTCTCTGGGTGTGGTTATTTGTGGTATTATTTTACTAACAGCCAAAATAGTTACTTTGTCTGGATACAACTTATTTTTGTGATTAAAATTTTGTAAATTTATATAACATATATCTCTTGAGTTCGTCATGATAAAATAGAAGAGCAAAATTTATTTATTTTCAAATTTTGTTTTTCTTAAGTTCCCGGGGAACAAAAGTGAAAGCTGAAAATAAAATGTTGTGGTAATGAAAAGCATCATATTAGTGTTGAAAATTGCCGGAGATTTATTTTGATGGGGGAGATGAAAAATGAAAAAAAATATTCCTTATGTTATGCTGGCTATTGTTTTGTTCATTGCTATACTTTCAAGTGCCTATGCAGCGGCTCAAACTCAGGAAGTGGGAAAGTTAAGGGATTACTTATCTGCAATTGAAGACGAATTGCAAATAGAAGGAGACAACCCGGATACCAATAGGCTGCAGGTTCTTAATCAACTGATACTGGAGAAGCACCAGCTGGAAAAAGAGAATGAAGAACTTTCCACAGAGAATAAAAGGCTAAAAAGCAGTTTAAAGGAAGCTTTATCAGCAAATGATAAAAAATTGCAGGAGATAGAAAGGCTGAGAAGGGAAAAGGACCGGCTTAATCAGGAACTTAAAGGCCTCAAGGAGGTGTTAGAAGAAAGATTGGAGGGGGAGGAAGAGGGAAAAGGTGCTAAAAAAGAACCTGAAAGAGACCCTGGAAAAGACCCTGAAATAGACAGGGAAGAACCCGAGAGCTACAAGGCTTACCTTACCTTTGATGACGGGCCCAGCCACAATACCAAAAAAGTTCTGGATATATTAAAGGACTATGGAGTTCCTGCCACTTTTTTTGTAATTGGAGAGGATACGCCCTTTGGTCACCATATGTATCGCCGTATGGTGGAGGAAGGCCATGCCCTGGGGAACCATACTTATACTCATGACTACGAGAAAATTTACAGTTCTCCAGGGGCCTTTATGGAAGATTTTTACCGTCTGGAGGAGCTGTTGGACAGCGTAGTGGGAGTAAAACCCGATATAATGCGCTTTCCTGGAGGCTCAAAAAGCTCCAGTGCCCTGGAAGTAGCCGGATATGATGTTATACACTATATTATTAAATTATTAAAGGCTGAAGGTTACTCTTATTTCGACTGGAATATTTCCTCAAGGGACGCCTCTTTACCCTTACTGGAAAAGGAGGAGATTGTAGAAAATGTTTTAAGCAGGGCCGAAGGCCGTAAGGAAATAGTCGTCCTTTTTCACGATACTTCCACCAAACATACTACTGTTGAAGCGCTGCCGGAGATTATAGAAGGCCTGAAGGATAAAGGTTACACCTTCGATGTACTGTCTAAAGATAGTTTCTGTGTCCAGTTTGCCCGTTAGAAACTCAAGCCTCAAGCCACAATTTAAGCCATGGGGGTGCTGTCCTGTGCTCTGTGCTCAAAGACAGATTCCCATTAGTATCATGCATAATTTTTAGCCAGGTTTATACCATGAGTGAAAGGGTGAGCCATCCAATGAGCCGTATTTTTGGTAACATAACTGATGTAAAGGGGATAAAAGTTGGTGTAGTTACAGACAGAAAAGCCGCCACCGGCTGTACGGTAATCACAGTGGAAAAGGGTGCCGTGGCAGGAGTTTCTGTAAAGGGAGGGGCCCCCGGCACCAGGGAAACAGATCTTTTAGATCCTTTATGCCGGATAGAAGAAGTTCATGCTATTGCTTTAAGCGGAGGTAGTGCTTTTGGCCTGGACGTTGCCTGCGGGGTAGCCCGCTATCTGGAGGAAAAGGGACATGGCCTGCACAGGGGGCCTTACACCATACCTATAGTGCCTGCAGCAATAATTTTCGACCTGTTTATAGGAAACGGCAGGGTCAGGCCGGATGCCTCCTGGGGATACGAGGCTGCCCTCATGGCTGAGAGCGGCCCTGTTCCTGAAGGTAGTGAAGGTGCGGGTACCGGGGCTACAGTAGGCAAAGCCCTGGGACTGGCCTCTGCTGTTAAAGCAGGCCAGTCCAGCCTGTCCCAGGTTCAGCCGGAAGGGCTGGTGGTAGGTGTCCTGGTAGTGGTCAACTCCCTGGGGGATGTGGTAGATCAGAAGGGAAAACTCCTGGCCGGTCCCAGGGATCTGGAAACCGGGGAAATGAAAAGGACTTTAGAAATATTTCAAAGGGACCACAATTCTGTAGATAAGAACAGGGGTCCCCTGGATAAAAAAGGAGATTCTTTAAAGGGAAAAGAAGGCTATGGAGACAATACAACCCTGGCAGTAGTGGCCACCAATGCCCGGCTTTCCAAGGTGGAGGTAAACAAGCTGGCCGGCATAGCCCATAACGGCTTGTCAACAGTTATAAAGCCCCTGCATACTGCCTGGGACGGAGATACTATATTCACTCTGGCTACCGGAGAGGTTTCATCCCCCGTAGATTTAGTAGGAGCTGTGGCCACGGACCTTTTGTCCGAGGCTGTCCTGCGGGCCCTGTTTCAGGCCCATTCTCTGGGAGATATCCCTTCTCTAAAGGATCTCTAGAAGTATAATCGCTTCAGAAATTTTCATGCTCGGGCAAATATGCCAGTATTAAGACCTAAAAATGAATATAAGGCAAATATCTTAACCTTAATCCTCCAGAAGGCTTGTTGCTAAATCTACTATATATAAAGTAAAATACAAAATATATATTAATTCAGGCAGGAAATAGAATGCAGCTGGTAAAGAAGAGAATAAAGAATACAACAGGTAAAACAACAGGTAAAGCAGATAATGAAATATGTAAGGAAGAGTATAAGGAAGAGGTAACAGCAGGAAGAAATGCTAAGGAAAATGGCTAAAGAAGAGAAGAAGAACAGTTAACCAGGGAGAGGAGGAATTTCAGTTTGGTGGAAAAAATGTATTGGACGGGGCTTTCTCCCGATGAAGCCAGAAAAGTCCTGGCAAACAAGGATAAGTCAAAAAACAATAAGAAAATGGCTCTCAGGGAAGCGGTAGACAAATTTGTCAAAGACGGTGATAATGTAGGCATAGGGGGTTTCGTTAACGGCAGGCAGCCGGTGGCTATAGTCCACGAGATAGTCAGGCAGAAACTAAAAGACCTGACTCTTTCCTTTCAATCTTCAGGACTGGCCGTAGAGTATTTTGCTGGAGGAATGGTGCTGTCTGAGGAAAAAAAATTAATCAAAAGATTAGAGCTTGCCTACTGGGCCCACGAGGCCTTCGGCATTTCTCCCCTTTTTCGCTACCTGGCGGAAAACGGCATGGTGGAGATGGAAGACTGGAGCAACTATAACATGTCCGCCCGCTTTAAGGCTGGGGCCATGGGATTACCCTTTATCCCCACCCGGAGTCCTTTGGGAAGCGACATACCTGGAAACAACCGGGGCAAAGTTATAGACTGCCCCTTTACAGGCAAGCCGGTGATTTTACTTCCTGCCAGCTATCCCAATGTAGCTATAATTCATGTTCAGGAGGCTGATATTTACGGGAACTGCAGGATACAGGGCCCTCTATACACCTGCCCGGAAATCGCCATGGCTTCCACGTATACCATAGTAACCTGTGAGAGGATTATAGAACACCAGGATATGGTCAAGCATTCCAATCGGGTGTCTATTCCCTTCTTTGCTGTGGATGCCGTCTGCGAGGTGCCCATGGGAGGTTATCCTGGAAATGTTCACGGGTGCTACTATTTTGACGAAAAACATATTGTGGAGTTCAGGTCCTCCTGCGAGGACTTCCGTAAAGAAGATGGCAAGGGGCTGCAGGAATACTACCGCAAATTTGTCTTTGACGTGGAAGATACGGAAGACTTTATTTCACAAATTCCGTATCAGCAGCTAAAACACATACAGAAAATTGAACCGGGACACCGCCTTGATTCGGTGTACCCTTCAATGGATTAAGGGGGAATGAAAAATGATGTCTGAACCAGCCAAGGAATTTACACCTCAAGAGATGATTGTAGTGGCCGGGGCCAGAATACTGGAAGACAACAAGGTGATTTTTGCCGGCACAGGTTTACCTATTATTGCTATTACCCTGGCCCAGTTAACCCATGCCCCGGGGATTGTTCCTGTTTTTCAGGCGGGAGCGGTGGGCCCTACCCTGGATAAAGGCCTCCCCCTTTCCGTAGGAGATTCCCGGACCACCAACCGGGCCAATTACCTCCAGGGGTTAAATGCTTCCTTTGAACTTACCCAGAGGGGATTTTGTGACTTCGGATTTATAGGGGGAGCGGAAATAGACCCCTACGGAAATTTAAACTCTACCATGATGGGCAATTTCCCGGAGGATTACCAGAAGCCTGATGTAAGGTTACCCGGCAGCGGTGGTGCCAGCGATATGGCCAGTTCTTGCGACCGGACCATAATTATTATGGTCCATGAGCGCCGCAGGTTTAACAAAAAGCTGGATTATGTAACCAGTCCCGGGTACCTGGACGGGAGCCCGGGAGCCCGGGAAAAGGCAGGACTGATGGGTAAAGGCCCCCACAGGGTTATCACCACCAGGGCAATCCTGGGCTTTGATGACGAAACCAACCGGATGAAACTCCTGGCAACTCTTCCCGGGGAGACGGTGGAAAGTGTACAGGAGGCAACAGGCTTTGAGCTTCTGGTTTCCGACGATGTGGAAGAATTTCAACCTCCTACGGAGGAAGAACTGAAAATTATCAAAGAGAGAATTGACCCCATGGGTTATTTCATCAAGAAAAAAATCAAGGAGTAGTTTTGCAGTAAAGAGGTAATAACAGCTTATCAGCGATTCCTTATTTGAAAATTTTATGATTACCCGTCCTGCCTCCACAAGTTTGAGGCAGGATTTTTACTGTGTTTTGGAGAAATGTTTTGGAGAAGAGAAGAATAGAAAAGC
>CAYYWR010000042.1:0-1767 GCA_964474145.1 uncultured Syntrophomonadaceae bacterium | reverse complement strand
AGGATTTTTACTGTGTTTTGGAGAAATGTTTTGGAGAAGAGAAGAATAGAAAAGCGAGAGAAGAATAGAAAAGCAATAGAAAAGCAGGAGAGCAAGGAGAGCAGAAATCAGAAATACAAAAGCGAAATACAAAAGCGAAATACAAAAGCAGGAGAGGTAACCACGAGAGGTAACCACAGAAGAAATGCGCAGAAATGCCTGACAAACTGGTGCAGCATATAATTAATGTGACAGGACAGTGTTTTTTTCGTCTTGTATAATGAACACCTGAATCGAGGTGAATCAAAATGACAGTCCCGGGTATAACAGTAGATCTTAATGAGCTCATTGAAAATCTCTGGCCAGAGATTTACCGCTTCATATATTACAAGGTGCAGAACAAAGAAGAAGCAGAAGAGTTAACCCAGGATACCTTTAAGCGGGTTCTGCCTAAACTGCAGGAAAATAAAGTGGAAAAAGAGAAGATCCGCGCTTACGTCTTTCAAGCAGCCCGAAACCTGTTAAAAGACCTGTGGCGCAGCAGAGCCAGGAACCCCAAAATGGTAAATATTGAAGATGTGCAGGAGGGGGCTGTGCGGGATCACAGTCAGGAGAGAAAGCATGAGGATAAAATAGTAATACAAGAGGCCATGGCGGGGCTATCGGAGGATTACCGTTATGTTATCAAACTAAGAATAGTAGAGGGATACTCCGTAAAGGAAACGGCTTTGAAAATGAACCGGAGCCAGGGAGCAGTGAGGAGTCTGCAGTATCGGGCGGTTCAGTCACTCAAGGAAATACTTGAAGAAAGGGGGTTTTTCCATGAATAATTCAGAAATGTCAGAAAAACTTTCGGAGTTTATTAACGACCTTAATAAAGAAAAGAAGCCTGGAGCTTATGATTCACTGGTAGATGAAGAGTCTGAAAAACTATTTGAAACTGTCAGGGCTGTCAGAAGAGCTGAAAGGTCGGAAGAAGCAGAATTGGGAAAAGCAGAATTGGAAAAACTCACCGTAAACCTTGATGAAAAGGACATTGAAGGAGCTAAAGATGCCGGGCAGGCTCAAGATATCCAGCACCCCCGCCAGCACTCCCGGGATGCATCGGTAAAGGAAGAAAATGAAGCTATTCAACAGAGCCAGGGGAAAGATAAAACCAGGAGCAGCCGCCAGGGTTTTATTAAGAGGATGTCCCTGGTTGCCGCAGCCGCTGCCCTTGTATTTGCTGCTCTTGTAGGAATTATGGACACAGGAACCTTCCAGGACAGGAATATAGTATACGCAGTAGTCAAGGCATATCAGGATATGGAAGGTTACTCCGGGGTAGTGGAATTAACATCCCGGCAGGACGGTATAATTGATTTTGAGGAAACCATCGATATTACCTACCAGAAGCCCTGGAAATATGCAGCATTTCATCAGTATAATGATGTTGAAGTAAAAAATATCAGCGATGGGCAGAGGCTGGTTTCTGTCTACCCTAATGATATAACTGTAGATAACGTTTTCCCGGAAAAAGAGCTGTGGCGCTACCATATTGGTACCCATGTTCAAGAACTTGAGACGGCGGAGGTAGTAAAAGAAAAAGGCACAGAAATGATGCTGGGAAGAGAGGCCATTGTTTTAGAATATAGATACAGTGACTACTATAATAAGATGTGGATAGACAAGGAAACCAATCTGCCCCTGAAAAAAGAGCTAACCACCCATGATAACAGGAGCCTGGTTATGGAGTTTAAAGAAATAGAAATAAACCCGGAAGTAGATAAAGATGTGTTTAACTATGAT
>CAYYWR010000041.1:0-9065 GCA_964474145.1 uncultured Syntrophomonadaceae bacterium | reverse complement strand
CTTCTCCTTCTTCTCCTTCTTCTCCTTTGCTTTCTTCCTGGATAATAATCAGCTTGCCTTCTCCTTCAGATATATATGTTTTTGGGGATATTTCCCGGGACCATACAGGGGAAGGCTGTGGCCCTGGAAATTCCTCTCCCCAGGGGAGATGTATTATTTCGCCTAAAAATATCAGTAATAAAAGCATTACACTTAAAGATATACCAGCCAGTATTCTCTTTTTCATATTTACCCAACCTTATAATCATTATATTTTTTGTGCTTTAAAAAATATTCTTGATTTAACTCAAAATTCCTTTTTCTTTTCTTTAAAGGTTGATACATAAAAAAAGCTTCTTTAAAAAATAATAACCATGTAAAGAGAGGCAGGTAAAAAAATGAGTATTTTAAATCGAATAAAAACTCCCGGGCCTAAAACAAAAACCAGAGAATTCTTCAGCGTAGATGATCCCGGAGCCCCCTATTTAATAGGAGAGTTTATAGCACATATTTTGCCCCCTGCTGACACAAAGGAAATTATTTTTTTTGGCATAGGTAGCGACAGATCTACCGGGGATTCTCTGGGGCCGCTGGCAGGAAGCTACCTGAAAGAGCACTGTAGTTGTAGTAGTGAAATATTTATCCTGGGAACCCTGGAAGATACTGTGCATGCCGTAAATTTGGTAGAAAGACTTTTGTTTATAAAAAAAAATTTCTCCCAACCATTTATTATTGCCGTTGACGCATCTCTGGGAAGCACCAAAGACATCGGCAATATTAAAATAGAAAAGGGGCCTCTTATTCCCGGCGCCGCTGTAAATAAAAAACTGCCCCCCACAGGGGACATTCATATTACCGGCACAGTAAATATAGGCGGTTTTATGGAGTATATGGTACTACAAAATACCCGTCTGGGGTTTGTCATGCGGCTGGCCAAAACTATTGCCCGGGGACTTTCCCTGGGCCTGAGAAAACACTATAACTAACGAAAGCAGCTGCTTATTCATAAAAACATCCGCTCATGTCTCTACAGGATCACTTGATTTGCCGTTCTTACCATCAGTCATGATAAATTCCCCTTGAACAAAGCCGCCTTCTTGAATAACCAGGGTGCCGGTATTAACATCCCCGCATAATCTTCCACTGGAACACAGCTCTAATTTATTCTGTATCTCTACTTTGCCGCTCAACTGTCCTGCCAAAAGCAGATTATGGGCCTTTACATCAGCCCTGACCCCTGCAGTTTCCCCTATAATAAGGTCACCCTCTATATCTATAATTCCGTCAAGATCTCCGTCTACCCTTATTGTGCCCGATCCCTTGACTGCACCTTCCAGGGATACGTCCTTTCCTATAATAGTATCAACTTTTCCTGTGTTTTTAATATCCTTCTTTTTAAACATCAACTCTCCACCTTATGATTACTGCCGAATTTCTGCTTATTGCTCTACTTTACTGGGTCTGTTATCAATCATTTATCCGGCAAATATTTTTTTGGGTCTATCCTTTCCCCTTCCTCATGTATTTCATAATGAAGGTGGGGACCGGTGCTGAATCCTGTGCTTCCCACACCACCTATAATATCACCTTTTTCCACCAGATCACCTGTTTCCACTTCATAAGTGTTTAAATGGGCATAAAGGGTTCGGTGACCAAAGGGGTGGTCAATAATAATTGTTCTGCCCTTGCCACCATCATACCCCACATCCGCTACTACCCCGTCTGCTGTGGCATAAACAGGAGTGCCCATGGGAGCCCCTATATCTATACCATCGTGGAAGGCTATGCGCCTACTTATGGGGTGAGAGCGATAACCATAAGGAGAAGTTAATCTGCCCTGGGCAGGCCATATAGAGGGGGTTCCGGCTAGTCGCTTTTTCTCTTCCTTAATTAAAGTTTGCAGTTCTTCCAGGCTGTTCCTGGATGGAGACATTTTACTATTCAATATTTCCATTTTCTCTGGAGTGCTGTCCAGGTAAGAAACAAATGCATTTTCCAGTAGCAGACCTTCTCCCCCTATAGCAATTCCTCCATTGTATAGTTGCTTATCCAGGGAGGTAAGCTGGGACTGGGATATATCAAACTCCTCAAAATCCAATAGGTTTCTGATATTTCTGTCAAGTTTCTCTATCTCCTGAAACCTGGTCTTGAAATCGTTGACCTCCCTGGCATAGTGCTCCAGTTGAGTGGATTGAACCTCATTAACAAATTCCAGCCGTTCCATTTCTTCAATTTTTACCTGCAGCTCCAAATAGTCCATACCATAATAGCCTAAAGTGCAAACAGCCGCAAATATAGCCGTAAAAAGCATTACGCTCATAATCTTAATAAACTTTATAGAAAATTTTATATTTACTGGACCTTTTCCTCCATCATGAGGAACAAATATAAGGGTAAAGACTTTGCTTTTCTTTTTATCATTCACTTTATCACCTGCTAAACTAAATAACCTGATTACACTGAATAAAGGCAAAAATCCTTAAACCTCTGGATAAAATGACCTAAATACCTAAAAGCTGCTTGTATCTATTCTACAATAAGATTCAATATTCCTTCTTTTATATTGTTTTTATGACACAAAGGTGCTGGTAATTTCTTACTGACCTCTAGTGTGCACTTTGCGCTGCTGCTGTAATCTCTCCCCTGCATAAAAAAGTATAATTGTTTCACGTGAAACAATTATACTTTACTTGATGGGGAGGACATAGAACAAAAGCCGCTGAGACACTAAATATTAAGAATCTTCTCTGCTATCCTTTCCAGCTCCCCTGGATTATAATATTCTATTTCTATCTTTCCCTTGTTTTTTCCTTCAGTTATTTTTACCCGGGTGCCAAAATAATGGCACATCTTTTCCTCCAGGTCATTTAGAAAGGGGTCTGTTCTGACTTTCTTTTTCTTTTCAGCTTGACCAGGAGCGTTGTTTCCAGAATTCTTGTTCCTCTTTTGCTGTATAACCTCTTCTATCTGTCTTACCGTAAGGTTTTTCTGCACAATTTCCTGGGCAATTTCCCTTTGAAGCTCCTGACTCTCTACAGAAACCAGCGCTCGGGCATGACCCGCAGATATTTTCCCCTCCATCAAAAAATCCTTTACTTCACTCCCCAGGCTTAACAGTCTTAATGTATTGGCAATTACTGGCCTGCTTTTCCCCAGGCGGGAGGCAATATTATCCTGGGTAAAACCGAACTGGTCTATTAGCTGCTTGTAAGCTTCTGCCTCCTCCAGAGGGTTAAGATTTTCCCTTTGCAGGTTCTCAATTAAAGAGATTTCCAGCATCTCGCTGTCGCTAAATTCTTTTACTATGGCAGGTATTTTGTCCAATCTGGCCAGCTGGGAGGCCCTGAACCTCCTCTCTCCGGCCACCAGCTCATAACCCTTTTCCTTCTTTCTTACCACTACCGGCTGTATAACACCGTGTTCTTTTATGGACTGCACCATTTCCTGTAATTTTTCGTCATCAAACTTTTTTCTGGGCTGATAAGGGTTTTTAAATATTTTATTAACAGGTATTACTTCAGTTGAACGGGTGCTCTCTTCACCACTATCAGGTATTAATGCTGAAAGTCCTTTGCCCAGGCGACTTTTACTCATTTTCATCTACCTCCCTGGCTAATTCTTTGTAAACCTGTGCACCCTTTGAACGGGAATCATAATATATAATAGGCTTCCCGTAACTTGGAGCCTCGCTTAAACGTACATTTCTTGGAATTATAGTATTGTATACCAGGGTGCCAAAGTAATTTTTAACCTCTTCCACAACCTGAGAAGCGAGATTTGTTCTTCCATCATACATTGTTAACAATGCCCCTTCTACTATCAATTCCTGGTTTAAATGTTTCTGTACCAGCTTTATGGTATTTACCAGCTGGCTCAATCCTTCCAAAGCATAGTATTCACACTGAATGGGAACCAGGACTGAATCTGCAGCTGTTAAAGAATTAATGGTAAGCAGCCCTAAAGAGGGTGGGCAATCTATAATAATATAATCATAATTTTCACTGATCTCGCTCAATACCCTTTTAAACTTAACTTCCCTGGACATGGTGGGCACCATTTCAATTTCTGCTCCTGCCAATTGTATGGTAGCCGGGACAATCCATAAATTATTAACAAAGGTTTTTACAATAATTTTTTCCAGGGGTATCCCGTTTATTAAAGCATCGTAGATGCAAAGCTTTACTTTCCTGCGATCTAAACCCATACCACTGGTTGTGTTCCCCTGGGGGTCTATATCAACCAGGAGTACTTTCCTTCCCATTTCCGCCAGACAGGCGCTTAAATTAATAGCTGTTGTTGTTTTGTAAGGTAGGAGTACAGCGCCGCAGCATTCTTTAAAGCCGGTTTCCATACTCCCCCTTCAGAACCGCACGTGCAAGTTTCCAGGCATGCGGCTCGCCAGTCATTTTTTCGTCAAAAGTCTTAGATAATTATTTGAAAACTCATAATTAAGTTTTCCTTTGAGTTTCGTGGGGTTTTATGAAATTTCAAGGTACAGGGCAGCTCACCTGTTTTGAAATAGATGCTCTACTTCTTCCAGATCTATTAAAGGGCTATCCCTTCTAATCAGACTTTCATTAAAGTATGTTATTGTTTTATAACCTGATTCTGTCCTGCAGGATACGCCCACTAATTTCCTGGTGCCATTATTTTGCTTTAAGGGGACTTCTATTCCGTATTTATCCATGACTTTTTTATAAGAGCATTTATGTTTAAAGGCAAGGGTTTTTACCATGCTGTCATAATTAAAGTGTCTCACTTTTTTTAATTTTTTGTTTACGTCCTCCGCCAGGGAGTAGTAGTTGTATAATGTTCTGATTTCATGACTGTACTGTGCAATTGTATCGTATACAGGTTGATTAACCCTCTGGGGCAAATGAACTGCCTTGCCATTTCTGGTGTATCTGGATATATACTTATTAACCACCTCATGGGGCACCAGGAGTTTAATATTTGTTGAGTGCCCATGATCAAGTGATTTTGATATTTCATAATTCAAGAATCTTACCCTGCTGTCCTTCAGGTTAATTATCTTTGTTCTATCAGGTTTCAAATCTATTTTGAGTTCTCTTTTTAGAAACTTCTGTGCCTGCTCTTTTACCCTCAGCGCTGTATCTTTCTTATCCTCTACTCCAATAAGAAAATTACCTTCATATCTACAATATTTTATCCTGTTACTATATCTCCCTTTCCTTTCTTTTAAAATATCCAAATCCTGAAGTTGATATGGTTTTAGCTCCCCTTCTTTTTCCCCCATGGATTCTCCGGTATTATCCCATATTGTTTCTAAAAATCCATCCAGTTCATTCAAGTATATATTTATCAGTACAGAGCCTAAAGTACCACCTTTGGGGTTTTTTGAAGAGTTCCTGCGTTTTTTGTTTTCTTCCAAACAGCCGGCCTGGAGGTGTCTATTTATTAATCTGAGAAATCTGTTATCTGTTATTTTATTGCCAAGTATCTTCATCATAGTTTCATGGTTTATGGTTTCCATTATGTTAGATATATCCCCTTCTATAACCCACTTTACACCTCTCCAGTCCTTCTTTATCTGGTTTAAAGCCGTATGACAGCTTCTGTCCCGTCTAAAACCATGGCAGTTCCGGGAAAAAAGGGGTTCATAAATTGCTTCCAGTATTTTTTTCAATATTTCCTGCACCAGTCCATGAGATCTATCCGGTGTTGCTGTAGTTATGTTCTTTATGATTTTTGGATAATAGGTTTCGTTTTTAATTTTTCTAATTAGTTCGTCTATTTTGTTATCTGTATATTCATCTTTTATATCTGATTTTATATCTGAGCTATTTACTGCTAACTTAAGGCAGGCATTCCGGTAAAAATCTTTGTTATAAAGCAATCTATAAATCCGGTTATATTGGTACTGAGGGTTTTTTTTAGACTTTTGACTTAATATGCTCAGTATAGTTTCGGCCTTCTGCATTTCGCATACCTCCTATATTTCGCATATCCAATGACCTGTCCTCCTTCGCCATGTATCAGGCTTTCCCTGACCCGGACTACTACGAGGACTCCGTTACCCTATGGGGCTGCTTAAAGGCTAAGTAATCTTAGAGGCATTAAACAATATACATATCCTTATGAGCACTCCCAGACAGGCAATCTCCGTTTAGTCATTTTAGAGCAGCAGTACTCCTTAGGTTTTCCCTTAGTATCCTTAAGTGTCTTACTGACACCCGGGTATGTGGACGGTTCTTCCAAAAATCTCATCGGCAAAGAGATCCTATTCTCCGCATGAACATTATAAACCTGTCATACATTTCACATACCTCGAAGGTAACAACAGGCTTTCCTTCGACTGGAAGGTTACAGCAAGGATACTGGAATTCAAGCAGTTCAGCTTTAACCATAGAGTACCTGTATCTGGCACGACATGATTCTATCCCGTTTCAAACCATCCGCGCTTTACCCGCATGCTCTTTTCCCCTTCACTTTTCAGCTCTTGGGTAAGCGGGTTGATACGAACCCCTTTGAACCGTCTGGGTTATCGGATTTACCCGACTTTCTCTAAAACGACCCTACGGACGCACACCGACTCCTCCTTTTTGGTTGGTAATGGCTATAACCCTGGACATACGTTACACCTCATTCTTTCTCCACCTCATTCTCATCCTAAATATTTTACATAATAGTTTTTATTTCGAGATTATATTTATAGTTCCTGCTTTACCTGGTATAAAAAAAGAAAATCCTTGATTTTAATCCAGGATTTTAGTCCACTTTCTTGGGGAGCCGTATGAGTATTTCATAGTAGCTGCTGCTTTCATTCTCTAATACTATTGGCTTCAGTCCTGCTTTTTTTATAGCTTTTACGGCCTGGCGTATAGTGTTGAGAAATATTCTCATATCCCTAATCACTACCTTCTTCTTCCTTCTTCCGGGGAGGGTTCCTCTTTCTCTATCCTCCCCTTCATCTCCTCCTGCAGTCTCTTCCTCTGAGGTTCTTTCCAGGTATTCTTCTACTAACTCCTCTGTCTCATTGACGTTAAGATTTTGCTGGTATATGATTTTAACAACCTCTTCCTGGGATTTTGCGTCGGAAAGCCTTAAAAGAGCCCGGGCATGTCTTTCCGTCATCTGTGCCTGTATGATACTCTCTTTTATTTTATCGCTGATTTTTAAAAGCCTTAATTTATTGGCAATGGTAGACTGGTTTTTCCCCAGTACTTCCTGGGTTAAGCCGAAATTATTAATTAATTTCTGATACCCCAGGGCTTCCTCCATAAAATGTAAGTTTTCCCTCTGCAGGTTTTCTATGAGGGCGACAGCGGCCATTCCACTGTCAGTTATCTCCTTTAATACGGCCGGTATGGTTTTCCATCCCAGTTTTTTACAGGCCATATATCTCCTCTCACCTGCAATTAACATATAGATATCTTCATTTTTGCAGTACTTAACTATAACAGGCTGCAGTAACCCGTATGTTTTTATTGACTGGGAAAGTTCTTTGATTTTTTCCATATCAAAGTTTTCCCTGGGCTGGTATGGATTTGCTTTAATCCTTTCTAAAGCTATATACTCTATGCTTTCCTGGTATTTTGCTGCATATTTTTCTTCGTTTTCCGTGCCAAATATCTTTGCCCATGTCTCCTTCAAATTAAACACCACCTTGTAAATTATTACTAATTTTGTGTAATAATTCGACAACGGGGCATCTGATTCCTGCTAAATATTAAATTTTTTTGAAATTTTTTTAATGTTGTCCATTTTAATCCAGGGGCTTTTTATGGGGAACTCCTGGCCTTCTGGGAAATTTACCGGGAGTGATTCCTTCCTTTTTTATTAAAACTATATAGCGCTCCTTGTGGCTAAAGGGCAATTTTAACTGCTCCACCCGACATCCTGTTCCACCCAGTATACCTATTCCCTTTTCAGCTTCCTCCACCTCTTCCCAAACTTTCTTTCCTTTGTACGCTAAAAAATAACCACTTTGGGAAACAAAGGGAAAACATAACTCCACCAGTATCTGCAGGGGAGCTACAGCCCGGGATAAAACTACATCATATTTTTCCCGGTGTTCTTCTTCATGGGCCAACTCTTCTGCCCTGCCGTTAAAAGCACAAACATTCTTAAGATGCAGTTCCCTGATCAGCTTATTTAAAAAGGTAATGCTCTTTCTTTTGGAATCTATTAAGGTCAGATTGACCCGGGGGAAGACGATTTTTAAAGGTATTCCGGGAAATCCAGCTCCCGAGCCTATATCACAAATACTTGTCCCCCGGGTGAATTCCACCATCCCGGCAGAACCTATAGAGTCAAGGAAGTGGTCTACAATTATATCCTTTCCTTCTGTTATCCGGGTAATATTAACCTTTTCATTCCATTTAATTAAGGTTTCATAATATATACTGAACTGTTTCACCTGCCGTTGATCTAATATGATGCCCATATCTCTGGCGCCCTTTATTAAATGTTTTTCACAGCTCTCATCCATAATTTATTTTCACCTGCTACTATTTTTTTCTTTTTTTCTGATTTGTTCCATGTACATTATGAGGACAGTAATATCTGCCGGCGATATTCCCGTAATCCGGGAGGCCTGGCCTAAGGAATAAGGCTTGATGCTGGATAATTTTTCCCTGGACTCTGCAGAAAGTCCCTTTATTTCCATATAGTCTATATTATCAGGTATTTTTCTATTTTCCATCTTATTAAATTTATCAATTTGTTCCAGCTGTTTTTCAATATATCCCTGATATTTTATCTGTATCTGTATTTGCTCTGCTATTTCCCTGTCCCAATCACATATATCACCGTCTACCATTTCTTCTCTTTCTTCTCTTTCTTCTCTAAATATTTTAAAATCTTTATAATTTATCTCCGGTCTTTTTAGTAGTTGAGCCATGGTAGTTGGCGACTTTATAGGGGCTGTGCCCAATTCTTCCAGCCTCTCCAGGTTTTCTTTACTGGGGTTAATAGTTATCTCTGCTAAATAATTTTTACCTCTTTCTATTTTTTCTTTTTTTTCTACAAACTCTTTAAAGTATTTTTCCTGCAAAAGCCCCACCTGGTATCCTTTTTCTGCCAGCCTCAAGTCGGCATTGTCCTGTCTTAACAAAAGGCGGTAC
>CAYYWR010000040.1:3887-9086 GCA_964474145.1 uncultured Syntrophomonadaceae bacterium | reverse complement strand
TAACCCTCACCATGGCACTGCTAGAAGCATCTAACCGGGTTTACTGAACATTTACAAATAAAAAAGACAGCGGAAGCTGTCCCTTGAATAAAATATAACACTCTATTGTAGTTGTTCTTTTATTCGTTTATGTTTTTTAACTCCTCCAGTAAAAAGTCATTTAAAACTTTAATAAAAGTGCCCTTCATGCCCAGGGACCTTGACTCAATAACCCCGGCACTTTCAAATTTTCGCAGTGCATTTACAATAACAGACCTGGTTATTCCTACCTGGTCGGCAATTTTACTTGCCACCAGGAGCCCCTCTGTACCGTCTAATTCGTGGAAAATGTGCTCTATAGCTTCCAGCTCAGAATAAGACAAAGTGCCTATGGCCAATTGCACTATTGCCTTGCTTCGGGCTTCCTCTTCTACTTTTTCTGCCCTCTCCCTGAGGATCTCCATCCCTACAACTGTCGCCCCTGTTTCTGCCAGAATAACATCCTCTGACTCAAAGGGTTCAGCAAATCGGGCCAGAAGTAACGTTCCCAAACGCTTTCCTCCCCCCATGATGGGCACAATTGTGCTTAATTTATTGGTAAATAAACACTGCTCACTTAAAAATACGCAGGAGTTTGACTTTTGTTTAGAGTTAACCCTGGTCTCGTCTATATTCATCAGCGATTCATTATAGTTAAATGGAAATGAGTTATTTCTTAAAACCTCATTAACCATTATTTCACACTCAAACTCCTTAACCAGGGCATAACCCAGTATTGTTCCCTGGCGGCTGGCAATATATACATTTGCATTAATTACATCCCTTAAAACTTCCGCAATTTCTTTAAAATCTACATGCTGCCCGGCAGACTTTTGTAATATACTATTAATTTGCCTGGTCTTATCCAGTAAGCTCTCCATTAAGCTCAACGTCCTTTCTATTTATAGAATATACTTATTATAGAATATACTTACTGAGATCCTTATCCTTAACAATATCTTTTAAGGTTTCCTTTACATAGCTTGAATCGATATTAATATCCTTTTCTCCTATTTCTGGAGCTTCAAAAGACAACTCCTCCAGCAGTTTTTCCAGTATTGTCTGCAGTCTGCGGGCACCAATATTCTCCATTTGTTCGTTTAAGACATATGCTAATTCAGCTATTTCATCTACAGCATCATGGGTAAATATTAAATTCAGCCCTTCTGTTGACAGTAGAGCAATATACTGTTTTATTAAAGCATTCTCCGGCTTTACTAAAATTTCCTTAAAATGATCCTTATTCAAGCTGTTCAGTTCTACCCTTATGGGGAACCTTCCCTGGAGCTCAGGAATCAGGTCCGAAGGTTTTGCGGTGTGGAAAGCCCCGGCGGCAATAAAAAGTATATAGTCTGTTTTAACCGGACCGTATTTAGTCATAACGGTAGAACCTTCAACGATGGGTAGTATATCTCTCTGTACCCCTTCCCGGGATACATCCGGACCAGCTGAGGAGTCTTTCCCTGATACCTTATCTATCTCATCTAAAAATATAATTCCCGATTGTTCGGCCCTCTGTAAAGCTTCATTGGTTACTTCGTCCATATCAATTAATTTTTGTGCTTCCTCTTGCAGCAGTATTTTGCGGGCCTGACTAATGGTAACTTTCCTCTTCTTTTTTTTCCTGGGCATCATGTTGCCTAAAATGTCCTGAAAATTTATCCCCATTTCCTCTACCCCTTGCCCTGAAAAAATTTCCACCATGGGAGAGGAGGTATCTTCTACTTCGATTTCTATATATTTGTCTTCCAGGTTGCCCGACTTTAAGTCCTCCCGAAATTGTTCCTTTTTTTTGTAAATATCCATAGCTTCTTCTGCTTCTTTTGACTGACTTTTATCTTCCTCTTCTTCATCATCATCCCCGGCAATATTCTGGAATAAAGCCCCCAGCGGGTTCTGATACTTTTTTTCCCGCCTGGGAACAGGCACTAAAATATTTAGAATACGTTCTTCTACCATTTCATTTGCCTTATCCTGGACACCTTCCATTTTTTCTGCCTTAATTATTCTTATAGATGTTTCTACCAGATCCCGAATCATGGTCTCTACATCCCGGCCCACATAACCAACTTCAGTAAACTTTGTAGCCTCCACTTTAACAAAGGGGGCATTGACTAACCTGGCCATTCTTCGAGCAATTTCTGTTTTACCTACTCCGGTAGGACCAATCATAATAATATTTTTGGGGATAACTTCCTCTTGCAGTTCCGGGGGGAGTTTTCTCCGGCGATACCTGTTACGCAGGGCTACGGCTACGCTTTTCTTGGCATTATCCTGACCTATTATATATTTATCTAATTCCTGAACAATCTCTCTGGGTGTTAAATTCTCCATAATTATTATCCTCCTAAAAGTACAAAGACACAGGCTTCTATGATTCTATAATTCCAGCTCTTCTACTGCTATTTCATGGTTGGTATATACACAAATATCCGCAGCCATGGAAAGGGAATCCCTGGCTATTTCCCCGGGCTGAAGGTTAGAATGCTTCAACATGGCCCTGGCTGCTGCCAGGGCATAGCCGGAACCTGAACCTGCAGCTACCACATTATCATCTGGCTCGATAACTTCACCGGTACCTGAAATAATCAAAAGGCTTTCTACATTAACTACAATCAGCATGGCCTCCAGCCGGCGTAAAAACTTATCAGTTCTCCATTCTTTTGCCAGTTCTACTGCAGCCCTTTTCATGTTTCCCTGGTATTTTTCCAGCTGCTCCTCAAACTTCTCAAAAAGGGTAAAGGCATCAGCTACAGAGCCAGCAAAACCAGCTAAAACTTTATCTCCGTATATTTTTCTTATTTTAACGGCCTTTTTTTTCATAATCATGTTCTGGTTAAAAGTTACCTGTCCATCTCCTGCAATGGCCGCCATATTACCTTTTTTTACAGCAATTATAGTTGTCCCTTTAATCATATTCTCCCTCTTTGTAACTGTTTTTTTTGTAAATTGAAGTATTGATATCTATTTTTCTTAACTAGGCCCTGGGATGAGCAGAATTATAGATTCTCTTGACATTTTCTTTAGTTAAATGAGTATATATCTGGGTAGAAGAAAGATTTACATGTCCAAGTAATTCCTGTACAGTTCTTAAATCAGCCCCAGCATCCAAAAGGTGAGTAGCAAATGAATGTCTTATGGTATGGGGGCTGGCTTTAGTTTTTATAGATGCTTTATTTATGTATTTTTCAATAACTCTCCTTACACCTCTGTCAGTCAGGCGGGAACCGTATTTATTTAAAAAAACTGCCTTTTCCTGCAACTCATCTTTTCTTTTTTCTAGAAGTTTAATCCGGCTCAGCCCAAGGTAGGAGCCAAGGGAGCTTTCTGCATACTTGCCAATCAAAACAATTCTCTCTTTATTTCCCTTGCCCTTTACTTTTAAGAGCCTGGAGCCCAGATCCACATTTTCCAGGTTAAGGCCTACCAGCTCGCTTACTCTTATACCGGAGGCATAAAGGGTTTCCAGTATGGCCCTGTCCCGGCTGCCGGCCACTGTATTAATATCCGGAGATTCTATCAAGGTCAATACTTCGGAAAGATATAAGAATTTGGGAAGGTTTTTCCCCCTCTTGGGAGTAAAAAAAGAAAGCCTCTCATTGGCAACCGTATAGCTTTCCCGATTCATATACCGGATAAAAGAGCGGATAGCTGATAGTTTTCGGGCAACAGTAGTTCGGGCATAACCTTTTTTCTGTAATGCAGAAAGGAAATGCCTTATTATCAGGTGGTCCATACATTGAAAGCTTCTGTGGTGCTGCTCCAAAAATATGGAAAATTGCTCTAGATCTTCTATATATTTCTTTTGAGTCCACACAGATGCATTTTTCTCTATTTTTAAGAAGTTACTAAAGTCTTCAAGGATATCTCCCACTCTAACACCTTCTTTCTTTAAAATCTTACCATACCCCATGCCTTTATGCAAGAATATTCGCAATTCTCCTGCATATTTATGAAGTACCACGGCTTTCACATGGAAAAGCTAGCTTTAATGCCTAGCTTTAATGCCCTAATTTTAATACTTCCTGCTCATCAATAAAGCCCCCCATGGCCTGTAAAGCTTTTTGGGAGTAATAGGCCTTTCTTTCCCTTCCCTTAACCTTTATTTCCGGTGCAGGCAGAAGTCCGAAATTTATATTCATGGGTTGAAAATTTTTAGGGTTGGCAGTAGTTATATAGTGACACAAGGCCCCATGAGCTGTGGTGGGGGGGAAGATTAGCGGATCCTTGCTTTTAGCCATCAGGGAGGCATTTATGCCTGCTATAAGGCCGGAGGAGGTGGATTCCACATAGCCTTCTACCCCTGTTAGCTGACCGGCAAATAACAGGTTAGGCCTTTCCTTGAGCTGCAGGGTTGGGCCCAGCACCTCCGGTGAATTGATGAAAGTATTCCTGTGCATCACCCCAAAGCGGAGAAATTCAGCATTTTCCAGTCCAGGAACCAGGCGAAAAACCTTCTCCTGGGCGGGCCAGGTAAGGCTGGTTTGAAAACCTACCATATTATACAATGTTTCGGAAATGTTATCCTGCCGCAGCTGGACAACGGCATAGGCTTGCTCCCCGGACCGGGGATCCTCCAGACCAACGGGTTTCAAGGGCCCAAAAAGAAGGGTTTTATAACCCCGGGAAGCCATCTCTTCTACCGGCATACAGCCCTCAAAATAAACTTCCTTTTCAAACTCTTTTTTCTGGTGCCGCTCAGCCTCGGTTAATGCCTTCCAGAAACGATTATATTCCTCTTCATTCAAGGGACAGTTTAGATAATCCGCAGTTCCCTTTCCGTAACGGGAAGCCCGAAAGACTTTTTCCATGTCTATTGACTCCCGGGTTACTATAGGAGCGGCTGCATCAAAGAAGTGCAGGTATTCACTTCCAGTAATCCCTTTTATTTCATCAGCCAGAGCTTCCGAGGTAAGGGGGCCGGTGGCAATTATTACTGGTTGATCTGTTTCGGGAATTTTTACTACTTCTTCTCTCCTCACCTCCACCAGGGGGTTTCCCTCCAGACTTTCTGTGATCTGACGGGCAAAAAGGTCCCTGTCTACAGCAAGGGCACTTCCCGCAGGGACACGGCACTTATCTGCGGAGGTCATGATCAAAGAATTTAGCCTTCTCATTTCCTCCTTCAAAAGGCCTGCGGCATTTTCCAGATCCATGGACCTTAAAGAATTGCTGCATACC
>CAYYWR010000040.1:0-3877 GCA_964474145.1 uncultured Syntrophomonadaceae bacterium | reverse complement strand
GGGTCATTTTTTCCGGCCGCATCTCATATAAAGTCACTTTTATGCCCCGGGAGGCAGCCTGCCAGGCAGCCTCACTGCCCGCAAGTCCACCGCCGATTATAATTATTTCATCTTTCATGTTTTTACCTCCTGCTACCACTACAGGAAAAATTGTAGCTCTATTTACTTTCTTGTTTCTTTTTTGGTTCCTCCCTTTGATAATCACATTCCTTGTTGAGACATCTCAGGGCAAGTTTATGTTTGCTTCTCTTTTCTACCAGCACTGTATCACACTGGGGACACTTTTCATTAACAGGTCGCTGCCAGGACACAAACTCACAGTCCGGATAATTGCTGCAGCCGAAAAAAAGCCTGCCCTTTTTAGTTTTCTTTTCCACAACTTCACCGCCGCAAGCAGGACATTTTACCCCTGTTTCCTTTAAAATTGGTTTTGTATTTCTACAATCAGGAAAACCGGGACAGGCCAAGAATTTACCATACCTTCCGTGCTTATACACCATATTTTTGCCACACTTTTCACATACCACATCGCTTACTTCGTCCTGTATCTCTATTTCCTCCATTTCCTTTTCTGCGTACTGTATGGTTTTTTGAAAGGGAATGTAGAAATTGTCTACCACTTCAATCCAGGGGACATCCCCCTCCTCCACTAAATCCAATTTATCCTCCAGGGAAGCTGTAAACTCAAGATCTATTATATCATGGAAAAATTCCTTCATTAAATCTACAACTATCTGCCCCAGCTCCGTAGGGACAAGATTTTTCTTTTCCTTTAAGACATACCCCCGGTTCTGTATAGTGTCAATTGTAGGGGCATAAGTAGATGGACGCCCCACCCCTTCCTCTTCCAGGGTTTTAACCAGAGAAGCTTCGGTATACCGGGGAGGGGGCTGGGTGAAATGCTGCTGGGGCTTAAGGCTAATCAAGCTTAGCTCCTGACCTTCTTCCAGTTCCGGTAAAACCCTGTCCTCGTCCCTTTCATCTTTACTTAAATTATCATAAACAACTAAAAATCCAGGGAACTTGACAGTAGAACCTGTTGCTCTGAATATATATTTAAAAGCCTTTATATCCACGGTAACCATGTTAAACACGGCGTGGCTCATCTGGCTGGCTACAAACCTTTCCCAGATCAATTTATACAGGCGGTACTGGTCTTTAGTGAGATATTCTTTAACTTTATCCGGGCTCCTGAAGGCCGAAGTGGGACGAATGGCTTCGTGGGCTTCCTGGGCTCCTTTTTTAGATTTGTAAAACCTGGGCTTTTCAGGATAGTAATCTTCACCATATTTTTCTAATATAAAGTTCTTTGCCTCTTCCCGGGCTGTATTGGATATTTTAGTAGAATCAGTTCTTATATAAGTTATAAGACCAACAGTGCCTTCTTTTTTAATGTTTATGCCCTCGTAAAGCTGTTGTGCCACAGACATTGTTTTGCGGACAGTAAAACCTAGCCTGCTGGAGGAATCCTGCTGCAGGCTGCTGGTTGTAAAGGGAGGTGCAGGGTTTCTTTTCCGTTCCCTCTTTTTTATGCTCTTTACCACATAACTGGCCTGGTTTAATTCCCCTACAATATCCTTTACCATGCTTTCATCAGTAAGTTTGATCTTGCTTTTTTCCATTCCCCTGAACTGGGCCAAAAAGGAATCCGTTTTTTGCCGGGCTTTAGAAGAAGCCGTCTTTTCCCCGGAAGTTAGCTGGGCCGTCAGGGACCAGTACTCCTCAGGCACAAAAGACTTGATTTCCTCTTCCCGGTCACAGATCAGACGCATGGCCACCGACTGCACTCTGCCGGCACTAAGCCCTTTTTTCACTTTTTTCCACAATAAGGGGCTGATCTTATAGCCTACTAAACGGTCCAGCACTCGCCTGGCCTGTTGAGCATCAACTCTATTTTTATCAATTTTTCTTGGCTCTTTAAAAGCTTCTTTAACTGTATTTTTAGTGATTTCATGGAACTCTACCCGGCAGGGTTCATTTTCGCTTACCTCCAGAGCTTTCATTAAGTGCCAGCTGATAGCCTCCCCTTCCCGGTCAGGGTCAGCTGCAAAGAAGACTTTTTTGGCTTTTTTCCTGGCTGATTTTAGCTTTTTTAAGATTTCTCCCTTTCCCCGAATAGTTATATATTTTGGCTCATATCTATTTTCAGTATCAATTCCTATCTGGCTTTTGGGCAGATCTATGACATGGCCCATGGAAGCTTCAACCTTATAGTTTTTTCCCAAGAATTTTTTTATGGTTCGGGCTTTAGCTGGTGATTCAAATATGACCAAATACATTCATGCACCTCCGATAAGTTTAAAACCTGATAAATTATATATATACTATACTTTTTACATATAGTTAATACATCATTTTAAATTTTTTGAAAATATTTGCCTATTAGCTGCTTAACTGCCCCTTTTAGCTCCAGGCTGGTTAGCAGGGAGTTTAACTCCTGGGAAGAGATTTTGCTTACATTTAAAATATCATCTATATGCATGGGCTGTGGGCTAAGGAAAGATAATAACCCTGTCTCTTCTGGGGTATAATTAGCAGGATTGTCCTGTAGCTCCGGAACATCTGTAAAATCATAACCCATTTCCTGGACAATGTCCAGGGGGGATCCTACCATAACCGCCCCCTCTTTTATCAGTTTGTTACTCCCTCTGCTGTAAGGGCTATCTATATTGCCTGGCACAGCAAAAACATCTTTCCCCTGTTCCAGAGCATAATCTGCAGTGATTAAAGCCCCACTCCTTTCTGCAGCCTCCACCACCACCAGTCCATAGGACAATCCACTAATAATGCGGTTTCTTCTGGGAAAATTGCCCGCAGCCGGGGGAGTCCCCGGGGGAAACTCCGAAATTAATGCTCCCTCCCTGATAATTTCCCTGGCCAAATTTATGTTCTGCCGGGGATAAATCACATCTAACCCGCTTCCTAAAACAGCCACTGTTTTGCCTCCCGAGTCCAGAGTTGCACGATGAGCAAAAGTATCTATGCCCCGGGCCATGCCGCTTACTATGGTAAAACCAAAGCCGGCTAAAGACCCGGCTATTTTAATGGCTGCCCTTTTTCCATAAGAGGTATATTTCCTGGTGCCAACTATGCCTACAACTTTTCGGTCCTGGAAATCAAACTCACCTTTTACATACAATAAGGCCGGGGGTGCATGTATATACTTTAATGCCTGGGGGTAATCATCATCTTCATAAGTTATAATTTCTATGGCTTTACCCTGCAGCTCCTTTATTTTTTGGGACAAGTCTATGCCTTTTCTTTCTTTTACAATTTGAGAAGCAATTTTTTGGCTTATCCCTTCAACTTCAAGAAACTGTTCCCTGTCAGCATACCAGGCTTTTTGCGCTGAACCAAAGTGATCTACCAGGCTCAATATTCTCTTTGGGCCAAGACAGGATATTGAATTTAACCCTACCCAATATTTTTTATTATTCAATTATAACACCTCGTCAAATAGTATATTTCTTGCTTACATTCGACAGGTTGCAAAATATTCCTTCTTGGTTTGTAAAATATCCCTCATAACCCGAAAAAAAATATTGGGTAGATTTCATAGTTTTTATGAAAATATCTACCCGGTTATTATGGTCTAAAATTATAAAATTATCGTTATAATCTTTTAATTGAGGGGATTATCATACTCAAAAAATTTGTTTTCCCAGGTACGGATAGTTATCTTATCGGAAGAGTTTGACAAAACATATTCCGGGACCATGGGTGTTTTTCCAAAACCCTGGGGGGCGTTCACTATAAAAGTAGGTACAGCCAGCCCTGAAGTATATCCCCTCAAGCTATTTATTATTTCTATACCATCCTCTACAGGTGTCCTGAAATGAGCTGTTCCCTTAACGCTCTTGGCATGAAATATATAATA
>CAYYWR010000039.1:0-9241 GCA_964474145.1 uncultured Syntrophomonadaceae bacterium | reverse complement strand
TACGCTCGAACCGTCCCCATGGCGCCGCTTACTGCAAATTTTCGCTGTAGTGTTAATACAGGTATATTCTTTAAATACATTTCTGTTAAACCCTTTCTAAAGCTTTAAAAACCTCTTTTGCTGCTGCAGTTACTCCTATTTTACCGTGTTCAAAAGTCAGCCCTCCCTGCAGATATGCTATATAAGGAGGTTTGTAGGGCGCATCTGCGCTTAATTCCAGGGAGGCTCCCTGATGAAAGGTTCCGGCAGCCATCACTACTTCATTGCCGTAACCTGCTATATATCCAGGCTCAGGTATGGCAAAGGAATCTACCGGTCCATGAGATTGAATGCCCCGGCAAAAAGCCAAAAGTAACTCCGGGTCTTTAAACTTTATGGCCTGAACTATATCACTCCGGGACAGGGATTCATCAAACCTGGGAGATACTTCAAAGCCCAGCCTTTCAAAAAGAAATGCTGCAAAAACGGCACTTTTCAAAGCTTCCCCTACCATATGGGGAGCCAGGAAAAACCCCTGGAAAAAAGCACGTTTAATCCCTAGAGTAGCCCCCACTTCTTTTCCTAAACCCGGGGCTGTAAGTCGGTCTGCTATCAGGTCAATCAAATCTTTACGGCCGGCAACATAACCTCCCATGGGAGCTAGCCCACCCCCGGGGTTTTTAATAAGGGAGCCGGCTATGAGGTCTGCGCCCAGATGGGTAGGCTCTCTATCCAGGGCAAACTCACCGTAACAATTATCTACAAACAAAATGGCCCCGGGACTTATCTCTTTTACCAGCCCTGCCACCTCTTCTATCTCCTTTAGACTTACTGAGGGTCGCCAGCTGTAACCCCTGGAACGCTGTAGCAGAACCAGCTTAACCCCTTTTTTCAGATTGCTTGTCAGGGAATCGAAATCAATTCTTCCCCTGGAGTTAAGATTGACCTCCCTGTACTTTATTCCTTTATCTGCTAATGTCCCTCTCTTCTTATTGTCATTTATACCTATCACTTTATGTAAGGTGTCATAGGGAGCTCCAGCCGCAGAAAGGAGAGTTTCTCCCGGTTCCAGAAGGGCAAAAAGACAAAGGGCTAAGGCATGGGTGCCTGAGACGAACTGCATTCTTACCAGGGAATCTTCTGTGCCAAACACAGTTGAATAAACCTTCTCCAGGGTCTGCCTTCCCCAGTCACCATAACCATATCCGGAGGAGCCAGCAAAACAGTAATCACTTACCTTATGCTCCTTGAAGGCTTTCAGTACTTTGGCCTGGTTAATTAAAACTATCTCTCCAATTTCCTTAAAAGACGACTGAACTGCCTCATCGGTTTCTTTGATAAGGTCAGCCAGCCGGGAATCTAAATCTAAAAAACTGCTAAACATATCCAACATTTTATTCCAACCTTTTCTCGCAATAATTTTCAATTTTTATTATCTTATTCCTGTTATCTTATTCCTGGTATACTATTTAATATATTTCTCCAGTTTATTAATCCATTTATTTGTTATTTGGGCTTCTACCTGGTAGCAATCCTCTTTATGAGTTACTTTAATTACATGGCCCTTTTCATAGAGGAGTGCCAGAGAGCGGCTGTCTTCTAAAGGTATATTTAGAGTAACAGTTTCCCAGTCTTTTTTTAAAACATTAGATATTAAGTCCAGAAGAGCCTCCAGATTACTTTTTTCCTTTGCAGAAACAGCTACGCTATCAGGATAATCTATCTTTAACCGGTTTAAAACTGAATCATCCTTTACCCTATCTGATTTATTGAATACAAAAATAGTCTCTTTGTCTGTTACTTCCAGTTCCCTTAATATTTCATGTACAGCCTCTATCTGTTCCTTCATCTGGGGATGGGAAAGGTCCACCACATGTAAAATAACGTCTGCCTCCTGAACTTCTTCTAAGGTTGCCCTGAAGGCTGCCACCAGATGCGTGGGCAGTTTTTGAATAAAACCTACGGTATCAGTTAAAAGAACCGTCTGGTTATTTTGGAGAGTAACTTTTCTGGTAGTTGGGTCCAGGGTTGCAAACAACTTATCCTCTGTGAAAACAGAAGAATCCGTAAGAGCATTTAACAGAGTTGATTTACCGGCATTAGTATAACCTACCATGGCAATAACAGGATAGGGAACCTTCTGACGGGCTCTGCGCTGCATGGATCTATGTTTTTTAATTGATTCTATTTCCCTGTTCAGGTCTCTAATTTTCTGGCGTATAACCCGCCGGTCTACTTCCAGCTTGGTTTCACCGGGACCCCTGGTGCCTATTCCCCCGGCCAGGCGGGACAAATACTTTCCATGACCAATTAATCGGGGCAGGAGGTAATTCAGCTGGGCAAGCTCAACCTGTAGTTTACCTTCTTTGGTTCTGGCCCTTTTGGCGAATATATCTAGAATCAGGGCAGTTCTATCTATTACTCTTACCCCCAGGGCCTCCTCCAGATTCCTGGTTTGGGAGGGAGATAACTCTTCATCAACTGCTACCAGATCTGCCCCTGTTTCCTCTATCAGCAGGGCTACTTCCTGGGCCTTTCCTTTTCCAATGTATAAGGAGGAACTGGGGGCAGGCCGTTTTTGTATAGCCCTGGCAATAACCACAGCCCCTGCTGTTTCACAAAGCTGGGCCAGTTCATCCAGGGATGATTCCAGCTGCCATTCTGGAATTTGGGGAAGTAAAATACCTATTATTATTGCTTTTTCTTTTATAACTCACCCGTCCTTTCAAATTGTTTTCCTAATTTTATCACAGTTATTTTCTTTATTCAATTTGCCCTGTAGTTTCTAATAATTATAGCAATTTGTCTTTTTATAATAACAGTGTCTATTATATTTAACAAATATGATTTTGAAAGCTGTGAAATAAAAAAAGGGAACACAATTTGTGTCTCCTTTTTTAAATGTTTATATTAAATTATTAAAGGTTAAAAAACCTCAGGATTCCTGATTGTTAAAGGTAATATTCTTAAGGGGGATAATCGTTGATACTGCATGCTTATAAATTAACTGCTGTTTTCCATCAACATCTAGAAGAAGGGTGAAGTTGTCAAAGCTTTTTACAGTTCCTTTTATCTGGTAACCGTTTACTAAAAATATTGTCATGAACATGTTTTCTTTTCTGGCCTGATTTAAAAAATTGTCCTGTAAATTTACAGGTCCCTTTGTCATTAATAATCGCCTCCATATATTTTTCTTGGGCATAAAAAAGTTTTTGCATAATACATACTTTTTTATATATCTTTAATAGAAATTTATTCTATGTTTAGTTTAATTCTCCTGCTGCCAGACTACATATTTTTTTAATTATTTCTTCTTCACAGCTAAAATTATCAGTATTAAGCCAAATAATTCTATTATCCCGTTTAAACAACGTCAGCTGTCTTTTAGCAAGGCGCCGGGTATCTCTTTTTAATAATTCCACTGCTTCATCCATAGTATACAGACCCTGGATATATTTTATCATGTGTTGATAACCTAAACCCTGCATGGAAACAAGCTCAGGGCTGTATCCTTTTTCCAGAAGCCATCGAACCTCCCTTACCAGTCCCTGCTCTATCATTTTCTCTGCCCGCTGATTTATCCTCTCATATAACCTTTTACGGTTCATGTCCAGGCCAATTATTGCAGCATTTAAAGACTGTCTCTGTTCAGGGGGTAATTTTTTTTGAGAAGAAATTGGCCGACCGGTAATCAAGTATACCTCTAAGCCCCTGATAATTCTCTTTAAATCATTAGGATGAATTTTTTCTGCAGCTGTGGGGTCTACTTTTTTTAAACGTTGATACAGCATCTCTTTGCCATACTTATCTGCTTGACCTTTCAATTTTTCCCTTAACTTCCAGTTTGCTTTACCTTCTCCAAAGTCATACTGGTCAATGATTGCTTTTAAATATAATCCTGTTCCTCCAGCAATTACAGGCAAATGTCCCCGGGAGACTATCTCCGGTATAAGCTTAAAAACTGCCTTTTGAAAATCAGCCACACTAAAGGTTTCCTCAGGATCAATAATGTCAACTAAATGATGGGGAACCCCTTCCCTTTCTTCCATGGAAGGCTTGGCTGTCCCAATATCCATATAACGGTATATCTGCATGGAGTCACCGGATATAATTTCTCCGCTGTTTTCTTTGGCTACCTTAATGGATATCCTGGTCTTCCCTACGGCAGTAGGGCCTATAATACAAAGGAGGGGAAAGGGCCTGGCTCTAACAGTTTTCATTTTGTCCATACAATTAAACCCTTCTTCTAAAATTTTTCTCCAGCTGGGCCTCCGTAAGGGTAATCATGGTAGGCCGTCCGTGGGGACAGGTATAGGGATTGTTGCTGTTAAGAAGATATTGGATCAGTGCCTCCATCTCTGTCCTGTCCAGCTTACGGTTAGCTTTATAAGCAGCCTTACATGCCATAGTTATAAGAACTTTTTCCCGGGCCTGATCCAAAGCAGCTTCATCTCCTGGAAATGATTCTATAATATCTTCTATCATTTTTAAATTATAGATATCCTTCAAAAGCAGGGGAACAGAGCGCAGGATATAAGTATTGTTTCCGAAATATTCTATTATTAATCCCATATTTCCCCAAAAAGAGCTGTTTTCTTCTATAGATGCCTCCGTTCCCGAGGGCATTTCCAGGGAAATGGGAATTACCTCCTGGCATTGCAGGCCCTGGTCAACCTGATCTTTAAGGTCTTCGTAAACTACCCTTTCATGGGCCGCATGCTGGTCAACAATAAGAAGGTCCCCTTCCCTCTGTATGAGAACATAGGTTCCAAGAAACTGGCCCAGAACTTTAATCTGATGGCAGCTTAAATCTTCTTTTCTTTCCCGCTTAGAGAAAGACTCCTTATCATGATCATTATCATGATCATTATATTTTTCTTTTGGTTTCTTTTCAGTTATTTCACTGGGCTGAACTTGATTTTGCGCAGTTCTTTCAGCCTGGGATTGAAATGTATTGCTGGCCTGGCTTTGGGTTTTTAATTCTTCTTGGGCCGGGGCTTGCTCCTGGTGTTGATTATGTTTTGGGGACAGCTCATATTCAGATTCGGATTCAGATTCAGGGTTAATGTTTTTTAAGTCTTGATATATGGTGCTTTGCTCCAGAACCTGTTCTATTTGTTGGTCTTGTTGTCTTTCCCTGTCAATAATGAATATCTCCGGTATCAGATTCTGGGCTTTTAAAGCTTTTTTAACAGAATCATAAACAACCTGGTAAACTTTTTTTTCTTCGCTAAAACGAACTTCTATTTTTGCAGGATGAACGTTAACATCTATTAGCCGGGGGTCCACAGTGAGATATAAAACTGCTGCGGGATAATTGTTCTTAGACAGCAGTGTATAATAAGCATCTTCTAAAGCCCGGGTAATAACAGGACTTTTTACAAGTCTGCCATTGACAAAGAAAGACTGCTGCCGGCGATTTGAACGGGAAATATTTGGTTTCCCTGTAAAACCCCATAGATAATAACCTTCTATTTCATGGTCAACAGGAATAAAGGAGCGGGCTTTTTCCTTTCCGTAAATCAGAGATATTACTTCTAGCAGGTCTCCCCTGCCCCAGGTTTTTAATAGCTGCCGTCCCTCGCTGACCAGGGAAAAGGAAATATGGGGATAACTCAGGGCAAACCTGTTTATGATATCTGACAACCTGTTAATTTCTGTAGCAGTTGACTTGAGAAATTTCCGCCGGGCCGGTGTGTTATAAAAAAGGTCCTTTATCAGGATGTCTGTACCAACAGGACAACCTGTCCGGGTGCATTCTTTTATTTCTCCGCCTTCTACTTTTAACTGAACTCCCTCCAGGTTATGGAGGGTGCGGGTTTTCATGCGGAGTCGGGATACCGATGCTATACTGGGGAGAGCTTCGCCTCTGAATCCCAGGGTGCTTATCTTATTCAAGTCTTCAGGACCGCTAATCTTGCTGGTAGCATGGCGGCGCAGGGACATCAAGGCATTATCCCGGGACATGCCAATACCATTATCCATAACGCCTATGGAGCCAAGGCCCCCTCTGGTGACCTGTACTTCTATGATACTGGCTGAAGCGTCTATGGAGTTTTCAACTATCTCTTTGATAACTGAAGCTGGTCTTTCTATTACCTCTCCGGCTGCAATCTGATTTGCTGTTTCCTGATTTAGTAAGATGACATCAGACATAAAAGTCACCTTCCCCTTCATCCCTTAGATTTGCTATTCTGTCCCGCATACGAAATAATTTATCCAGGGCCTCCATTGGAGTCATGTTAAGGGGATCCGTTTTCTTAAGTTCCTCCAGTAATACTTCCAGCTCCTTCTCCAGGCCCTTCTCCAGACTCTTCCCTGTACTTTGAAGGAAGCTATCTTCCAGATTGTTTCCCTGCTTATCATTTGAATCAATATCTGCTGAACTATCACCTGAATCTTCACCAGGATTGTAATCCTTTAACGCCTCTTCTCTGACTGAACTAGCAGCACCTGCAGCAGGGCTTACTTCACTTTTTGTTTTTTCCAGCTCTTTTAATATTTCAGAAGATCTTTGAACCACCAGGCCAGGCAAACCCGCCAGGCGGGCAACCTGTATTCCGTAACTGCGGTCCGCCCTCTGGGGAATAATTTTTCTTAAAAAAACAATATCTTCCCCCTCCTCTTTAATTGCCATGGAATAATTTTTGATGCCGGCCAGGTTGTCGGCCAGTTCTGTTAGTTCGTGGTAATGGGTGGCAAATAGAGTTTTAGCTCCTACCATTCTATCATCGTGAAGATATTCCATAACGGCCCGGGCAATACTCATGCCGTCAAAGGTGCTGGTTCCCCGGCCAATTTCGTCCAGTATAATTAAACTTTTGAAGGTGGCGTTGTTTAATATATTGGCAACTTCATTCATTTCTACCATAAAGGTACTCTGCCCACCCACCAGGTCATCAGCAGCCCCTACCCGGGCAAATACTCTGTCTGTCAGGGAAAGATAGGCCTCTTTGGCCGGAACAAAGGAACCGGTTTGAGCCATAAGGGCTATTAAAGCTACCTGCCTCATGTAGGTTGACTTTCCTGCCATATTGGGTCCGGTTATAATCAACAGCCTGCTTTCCTTGCTATCCAGACAGGTATCATTGGGAACAAACATTTCATCGGTAAGAAATTTTTCTACAACCGGGTGACGCCCATCTACTATTTTAATTGATTCTTCTGGAGTAAATACCGGCCGGCAGTAGTTATTCTCCAGGGCTACCCGGGCAAAATTTAAAAGGCAATCTAAAATGGCTATAATCCGGGCACTTTCCTGGATTTCTATAGTGTGATAAGCTGCCTTCTTTCTAACCTGTTGGAATAAAGCATACTCTTTTTCCTGTATTTTTTCCTGGGCTCCCAGTATTTTTTCTTCGTACTCTTTTAAGTCCGGGGTTATAAACCTTTCTGAGTTAACCAGGGTTTGTTTTCTAATATAATTCTCCGGTACAAGGGATAAATTTGCCCTGGTAACTTCGATATAATATCCGAAGACTTTATTGAAGGCTACTTTTAAGGATCTAATTCCCGTTTTTTCCCTTTCCTGTTTCTCCAGGTCTATTATCCATTTTTTTCCCTTTCGGGATATTTCCCTTATTTCGTCCAGCTCCTGGTCATATCCCTCCTTAATAAGGCCTCCTTCTTTAAGGGAAACTGGAGGCTCCTCCACCAGGGCAATAGCAATAAGATCCCTTAATTCTTCCAGAGAATTGAACTGCCTGTTTAATTTCTGAAATAAAGGGCTGTCCAACTGTTCCAGCAGGTTTCTTATCCCGGGGAAAGTTTTTAGTGTGTTTTTCAGGTGTATTAAATCCCGGGCATTGGCGGTGCCGATATTTATCCGGCTAACTATGCGCTCCAGGTCGTATATTTTCTCCAGAAGATCTTCCAGGTCCTCCCTGAGAAATGGTTTTTCTATTAACTCTTCCACGCCTTCAAGTCTTTCTTCTATCCTGTCCCTGTCAAGGAGAGGCTGTTCCAACCATTTTCTCAGCAGCCGCCCTCCCAGGGAGGTGGTAGTTTTATCCAGAACTCCTAATAGAGACCCTCTTTTTTTACCTGTTCTAATTGTTTGGGTTAACTCCAGGTTTCTCCTGGTTATTCCATCAATTAACATGTAATCTTCCGGATGGTATACCGAAAGGCTGTTAATATGCTTTAAGGAAGTCTTATGTAAATCATTTAAATAAGAAATAACTGCTCCCCCTGCATTTACCCCCAGAGGGAATTCCCAGCAACCAAAACCCTCCAGAGTAACAGTGTTAAACTGCTCTGGTAGTGTTTCCATGGCTTTTGAAGGGTGAAAACAGTGATCCAGGTATGCTGAGTGGAGCATATCCGGAAGGATGGTAAATACTTTATGCAGTAATGTATCCTTCTCCCCATATGAATTATAAATACATTCGGCAGGTCTGTATTTCATTAGCTCGTCCTTAAAACTTTCATACCTGTTATCACCGCTGAACTGGGTGATGAAAAAGTCTCCCGTAGATACATCTATCACAGCAAGGCCTATGCCCTCTTGAGCTACATAAATACTGCATAAGTAGTTATTGCTGGCACCTGTAAGAAGGTTATCATCCAATACAGTTCCCGGGGTAATGATACTGGTAACTCCCCTTTTTACCAGTCCTTTAGCAGACCTGGCATCCTCCACCTGTTCACAAATTGCCACTTTATATCCTTTTTCAATCAGTCGAGATATATATGAGCCTGCTGCATGAAAGGGAAATCCGGCCAGGGGAACATGATTGCCTTTTCCTGTTTCCCGGGAGGTTAAAACAATTTCCAGTTCCCTGGCAGCGATTTCAGCATCTTTATAAAACATTTCATAGAAATCGCCTACTCTGAAAAATAGAATTTTGTCATGATGCTCATTTTTTATCTCCCAGTACTGCCGGATCATGGGTGTTACTTTAGACAATTAAGTTCATCCTTCCATTAAATTCCACAGGTTCAGGCATGCCTTTCTTTCTTCTGTTACTTCCTCTTCTATAATTATTATAACTCCACTGTTTGGCCAGACATTTCTTCTTCCTTTTCTATCTGTAAAGAGACTCCACAACTGGCACAATAATTTCCATACCGGGGAGTTGTTCCCCTGCATTCATTACATGTTTTGAAGGAGGTGTAATGATTGCAGGTAAAGACAATCAGGATAAAGGCATAGGAAACCCATACCAGGGGTGAAAAACTTAAGGGCAGGGGGTATCTCAGAGCTTGCTGAAACAATGGCGTAACTAAATAGTAATCTACAGCAGCAGCAGAAGCACTTATT
>CAYYWR010000038.1:0-9399 GCA_964474145.1 uncultured Syntrophomonadaceae bacterium | reverse complement strand
GGATTACCATGTTTTTGGTTCTAGCGCAAAGCCATTAACATTTTTTAGATGAAAATTACAATGTGCTGTACCCTTAAGCAAGCGGTAACCGGCGGTCATGGCTTGAAATACGCTTTAGACCCGTGTTTTTGCGCCCATGGCTTTCGCCATGTTTGCCTTTTTCAACTTACTTTTGTCTACACTATTAGCCAGCTGTAGTTATTTTTTAATTTCTAGCTTATAAATATCCCTCCTCCCAACTCTTACTTACCTGTAGTCTTAACTACACTATTCTACTCTATTGTTCAATATATTGTTCTATGCTTACCCATGATTATCCTGCTAAGCTTGAAAATTTTTCGGTATTGCTACCCTAATAAAAGTTAAAAGCACTTTTTCGAAAATAAATAAAACCCCTTTTACGGGGGTTTATAAGTGGTGCGCCCGGGAGGACTCGAACCTCCGACCTCCTGATTCGTAGTCAGTTACTCTGTCCGGCTGAGCTACGGGCGCGCATTTTTTATTCTTTATAAATTAATATGGCGGAGAGAGAGGGATTTGAACCCTCGATACGGGCTTTAACCCGTATAATCGCTTAGCAGGCGACCGCCTTCGACCAGCTCGGCCATCTCTCCGCATAAATCTTAGTCTATGGTAGCTTTTACCAAAGCACTTTTATGGCGGAGGGGGTGGGATTCGAACCCACGGCTCTTTCGAGTCACCGGTTTTCAAGACCGGCTCCTTAAGCCACTCGGACACCCCTCCAGGGGCAGTTTTTAGTATAACATAATAAAGATGCTTAAGTCAATATCAACACCTTACTTAATGATGTATCTTGATGAAGTTCCCTGATTAAGCGCCCTGATCCACCTTTATTTAATCCTCTATTTAATCCTCTATTTAATCCTTTATTCCCGGGATGTATCCCGGGGATGGATTTTCCCGTCTTTTAGCTGGGGGAAATAAGGCTGCAATACTTCAGGGATTCTAATGCTTCCCTCCTGTTCCTGGTAATTCTCTAAAATTGCCGCCACCGTCCTCCCCACGGCCAGGCCTGAGCCGTTTATAGTATGCACAAACTGCGCCTTCTCCCCGGGAGACGGCCGATAACGGATATTGGCCCGCCTGGCCTGGAAATCCCTGAAGTTGCTGCAGGAGGAAACCTCCCTGTATTCCTGATAAGCGGGCATCCATAATTCCAGGTCATATTTTTTAGCCGCCGCAAACCCCAGATCACCGCTGCACATGAGAACAGTCCGGTAGGGCAGCTGCAGCAGCTGCAGAACCTTTTCCGCATCCCTTACCAGCTTCTCTAGTTCCTCCTCCGACTGCTGGGGAGTAGTAAACTTTACCAGCTCCACCTTGTTGAACTGGTGCTGGCGGATAAGCCCCCGGGTATCCCGCCCGTGGGCTCCGGCTTCTGCCCGAAAACAGGCGCTGTAAGCCACAAAATATTTGGGAAGCTCCCCGGCTGGCAGTATTTCCTCCCGGAAAAGATTAGTAACGGGAACCTCTGCCGTGGGGATAAGATAATATTCCGTTCCCTCAATTTTAAAAGCATCCTCTGCAAACTTGGGCAGCTGCCCCGTCCCCACCATGCTGTCCCGGTGCACCATAAAGGGAGGCAGCACTTCCAGATAACCGTGCTCCCGGGTATGTAAGTCCAGCATGAAGCTTATCAGGGCCCTCTCCAGCTGTGCCCCCAGGCCGTAATAAAGGGCAAACCTGGTTCCGGTAATTTTCCCGGCCCTCTCAAAGTCCAGGACTCCCGTATCCATGCCCAGGTCCCAGTGGGCCCTGGGAGTATAATTAAACCTGGGAGGCTCTCCCCACTTCCTGATGATTACATTATCCTCCTCTGTGTCCCCCACAGGAACATCCGCATCAGGTATGTTGGCAATGTTCAGCAGCATATTGTTCATTTCCTCCATTATGCCTTTTACCTGATGATCTATATCCTTAATTTTTTGACTTACTGCTTTCATTTCCGCAATCATTTCTGACGCGTCCTCACCACTTTTTTTCCTGGAGCCAATTTCCTCGGAAACCACGTTTCTCCTGTTTTTCAACTTCTCCACTTCAAAGAGCAGCTCTCTTCTCTCCTCATCCTTTTCTAGCAAATTATCCAGATTTACAGTTTCCCCTTTTTTCTTCAGGGCCTCCCGGACCTCCTGAGTATTTTGTCGGATATATTTCAAGTCTAACATAGTATAAGCACCACCTTCTAACTGCATAATTTTAATTGGGTATTCCCCTGGGGGCCCTTGACTACGATTCGGTACACTGGACCCCTCCCCGTGGCACCGGATCTTTCCCCGTTTATACAATGACACCGGAAAGCTCCCCGTGCTCCACCTGTATCTTCTTTTCGCTGTAGTGATAATTTTAACTATGAATATTTACATTTCCTGGGGAGCTTTAATGCCCAGCAAGAAAAGTCCGTTCACCAGAACCTGCCTTACCCCGTCAATGAGGAGCAGCCTGGCCTCCTTAAGCTCCTTTTCCGCCGTTAATACCGGGCAGCGATGATAAAAGTAATTGAATTCTTTAGTCAGGTCCAAAAGATACCGGGCCAGAATGGAAGGCTTGTAATTATCGGCCGCCCTTTTTATGTTCTCACTAAACCTTGCCATGTAGGAGACAAGGATTTGCTCCTCCTCTCTATTCAGCAGGCTGTAATCTACCTGGGGAGAGATTTGTATCTGCTCTTTTCTTAAAATGCTGCAGATCCTGGCATGGGCATACTGAATATAAGGAGATGTTTCTCCGCTGAAGTCTAAAACTTTATCCCAGTCAAAGTCAATATCCTTTACCCGGTCATTGCTCAAATCCCCAAATATTACCGCTCCAATACCTACCATCTCTGCAACCTCTTCCTTGTTTCCCAGGCCAGGGTTTTTTTCCTCAATTATTTTCCGGGCCAGATTTACCGCTTTATTTATTACATCCTCCAGAAAGATAAGGTTTCCCATCCTGGTAGACATTTTCCCCTCTTTAAACTTTATTAATCCAAAGGGTACGTGAACACACCTGTCTGCCCAGGGAAGCTCCATGAGCTCCAGAACTTTAAAAAGCTGCTGGAAGTGAAGGGACTGGGCCGCACCCACCACATAGATAAGCTTATGGAAATTATAGTTTTCATAGCGGTAAATAGCCGCACACAAATCCCTGGTGGCGTACAGGGTTGCTCCATCTTGTTTTCTCAAAAGACAGGGAGGCATATTATGGGACTCCAGGTCTACCACAAGGGCTCCATCACTCTCCCTGACCACATTATTCTCTTCTAACACATTTATGGTTGGGGAGAGCATATCGTTGTAAAAACTTTCCCCCTGTTCCGCGTCAAACCTTATATCCAGCCGGGCATAAACCCGCCTGAACTCCCGCAAACTCAAATCTTTAAATTTTTCCCACATGCAAACAGCCTCTTCATCTCCCTTTTCCAGGCTTCTAAACCAGCTCCTGCCTTCTTCGTCAAGGCTTTCATTTTCCGTCGCCTCTTTATGGAACTGGACGTAAAGCTCATAGAGGTAAGCTATGGGGTCTTCCATTAACTTCTCTTCATCCCCCCAGTGCTTATAAGCTGCGATAAGCTTGCCAAACTGCGTTCCCCAGTCGCCCAGGTGATTTATACCTATACAGTTGTAACCCAGGGCTTCATAGAGCCGGTAAAGGGAGTTGCCAATTACCGTGGAGCGGAGGTGACCTATGCCAAAAGGTTTGGCAATATTGGGGGCTGAAAAATCAATAACCACGTTTTCCCCTTCCCCCTCCACCAGGTATCCAAAAAACTCTCTATGCTCACATATATCCCTGAGGGTTTCCCCGGTTAATTTTTCCCGGTTACAGTAAAAGTTTAAGTATGGACCGGCGCTTTGTGCTTTACTGATCCATTCCCCGGGCTCAATCCTGTCCGCCAGTTCCCCGGAAATCTCCTGGGGGCTGCGCTTCCATGACTTTGACAAAATAAAACAGGGGAAAGCATAATCTCCCATTTTAGGGTCCGGCGGAATGCTCAGATGCTGGTCAATCTCCTCCTGGTTCATCTCAACCAGAGGAATTAAGGTATTTATTATTTCTTGTTTAAATTTAAACATCTTGATCCCTCTTTTCTAGTTCTAATAGCCCATGATAGCCCGGTTAACGATTATTATAACCAAACTATTCCAATATATCAATAAATCAGCCGCATTTTTACCTGTATTACCTGTATTCAGGATTTATACACAGGGGCTTTTGCAAATAAAAGGGCATTTCCTCTGCAAAGCCCGGCAAATAAGGCAGCTCTTTTCCCTCCACTGTTATTATAATCCTCTCTTTATGCAGATTTTTTGTTAAAGTTGCCGTTAACCCGTCCAGTATAACCCCGGCCCGGGCCCTGAGCTGCGGATCTTCAGGCCTTTCAAAAACCTCTAAGAAGCTGCTGCTCAAGTCCAGTACTATTTCCTTATCCCGAGCTTCAACTCCTTTAACCGCCACCGGGGAGGGCAAAAAGCCCGCCGTTTCCCGGAAATAATTATCAGCTAAAATATATGCCTTCTCTTCTTCATCCTTTTCCCTTTTTTCATCACTTTTTTCTTCATCAGCAAACATAAGCGTATCCCCTCCCCTGGGAGTCAAGTAATACCTGAACCCGGAGCGGTAAGGCAAATATAAAACCGGCGGCTCCTCTTTTACTTTGCTACTTTCCAGGGGCTGGGCGATATAAACTCCCGGGTCACCAAAGTATTCTACCTTTTCTCCCTCAACCAAAAACATCACCTTATCAACCCCAGAGAACTGAGTTGCAGTTAGCAAGAGAGAGTTTATTATACCCTCCCCCTGGGTGGAACCCGCGATCTCTTCCAGTTCCCCGGGTAAATCTACGTAAAGCACACTGCCCTCCAGGTCAGTCCCTATAGAAACATTTTTAGGTATAGTTCTAACCAAATAACTATCTGTCCTGGGGCCCTTTACCAGCTCCTCCACAGCCCTCCTTACAACGTCCCTTGTGTCCCCCGCTTCTCGACTGACGGGAACTAAAACCATGGCATTTTCGTCATAGAAGTATAGATAAAACCTGTTATTATCTTCATCATCAGCATGTCCACAATACATGGAAGGAGTATAATACACTACATCCTCGCTGCGGGGAGCAAACTCTTCCAGGGTTTCCCGGTCCAGATTTAATATATAGACATCCCCACCATCACAGCCTGCCGCCAGGTATTTACCGGAGCTGCCCAGAGCAATCTTTTCTATCCTGCTGCCTACCTCTATTTCCCGGCGCAGGCGCCCATCTGAGTCAAAAACATTTACCAGGGTAAAGTCTTCACTGTAATGACGCCAGGAGGCCACCACAATTCTCTGCCCTACTTCCGAAAGAGCCACCTGGGAATCGTCCCGTATTCTCTTTTGCCACAACAGCTCCCCTTCCATGTCAAAGTAAAATAAATTGTCATCTCCCCCTCCAAAATGATTGTATGCCAGAAAGTAGTTCTGATCCCGGGACATTATCAGTTGATTAATATCAACTCCCGGGTCATAATCCCACATCTTATTTCCTCTCCTGTCAAAGAGGTGTATCATTCCTGCAGAAACGGCGGCCACATACTTACCATCTTGAGATATTTCCGCCGTAGTGAAGCCCTCCTCCTCCCATAAAACCTTCCCCTCCTGGTCTAGAAAATACAGCCTGGCCCTTTCTTCTTCCGCGCTCAGTACTATGCTACTCTTGCCATTAATGCTCATTTTAGCAGATAAAAGCCGGGGGAAATGTTTCTCCCAGAGCATACTTCCTTTTCCATCAAAAGTAATAACTCTTTTCTCCTCTGTTTCCATAACGCTGGCTACAGCCACCATAATCCTGCTGCCATCATCTGAAATGTTCAAATTAAGGAGGGGAAGCGCCAAATCCTCTTCCCACAAGACTTCACTGTCCTGAATAACACTAACTTTCCCGTCTTTAGTCCCTGCCACAACAGTTTCGCCATCAGCAGTAAAAGCCGATCTGGCCAGAGGTTGATCAAAGACTTTCTCCCATAAAAGCCTTCCGTCCAGGGCCAATAGGGCAAGCCTGTTGGCAGAGCTTACCATTACTCTAAAGCCATCATCGGTAATTTTTATCTCATCTATAACAATCTGGGGCAAGAGCATAGAAAATCTTCCTTCCAGAATTCTTTCTCGCTGGGAATCTTTCTCCCCGGCAATTATAGGTTCCACGGGGCTTCCCTGAACATCCCTGCCCGAAGGTATTATCATTTCACAACCGCTTAATACAAATAGCATAACCACCAGGCACAGCTTTAAAAGTTTAGAATGCAAAAAGTCCATTATGTCCTTACTCCCCTTATTATATAATTGAATTGTTACTACTACCTTTTTCATTTTATCCCGCGCCGCCATCTTCTACTCCACTATTCTATTCCCTTTTCTATCTTCTACCCTGCTGTTCTCTGCTATATTCTACTTACTGCTGTTGCCTCTAATCTAATTTACTCCAATCTACTGTTCAACTGTTCTATTCCTCTTGGGAAGGGTAAAGTAAAAGACGGTTCCATAATCAGTTTTGCTGTCAAGCCAGATTTTCCCACCATGGGCGGTGACTATTTCATAGCATATAGCCAGCCCTAGCCCTGTTCCCCCCAGTTCCCGGGAACGGGTCTTATCTACCCGGTAAAAGCGCTCAAACACCCTGGGCTGATCCTCCTGGGGGATTCCCGGCCCGGTGTCTTTAACCATAACCAGCACTTCTTCTCCCTGGTCTTGAACTTCCACCTTAATCCACCCTCCCTGGGGAGTATACTTTATAGCATTATCCAAAAGATTGATTAAAACCTGCTTAATCTGGTCGTCGTTTATTTCCACCTTGGGAAGTTGAGGCAGCTCCCAGGTGAGTTCCAGCTGATTCCTCTCCGCCCGGGGCAGCATCCTTCCCAGAACCTCTTGAAATAACTGGTTTATATCTGTTTCCCTTAAAATATGCCTGTCCTTCAAAGACTCCAACCTGGTGAGGCTCAATATATCCTCTACCAGGGAGGAAAGTCTTTCCATTTCTGTATCCATATCCTTTAAAAAACTTTTTCCTTCCTCCTTGGCCAGGTCATAATCCAGCATGGTTTTCACAATCAGGTTAACTGAAGATAAAGGAGTTCTGAGCTCGTGGGAAACATCAGCAATAAATTCCTTTTGCATTTTCTCCAGTTTTTTCTGACTGGTAATATCCTGTAAAACGGCTACCGACCCCAAAAACTCTTTGTTATTTTCGCTGAGCAGGGGAGACACATTCAGCTGGAAAACATGCTGTTCAAATTCCAGCTCCCCTGAAATCTCCTCCCTGCTATCCCTGACTTCCAGAAAGTATTCCTCTAATTCCTGGTGAATGTTAATCTCTTTTAAGCCCTTTCCCATGTTTTCCCCCGCCTTGAAGCCAAAGGCTTTCTCCACCACCGGATTGGCCATTATCAGCTTATTCCCTGCATCTACAGCAATTACTCCGTCCACCATATTGGTTAAAATAGCGGTAAGTTTATTTCTTTCTGTAGAAACTTCATTAATGGTGTTTTGCAGCTGGTGGGTCATCTCCCGGAGCCTGGCAGCCATGCTATTGAACTGTATGGTAAGCTGGCCCACTTCATCATAATCAGTTATCTTGATGTTTTGCTCCAGGTTGCCCCGGGAAATTTCTTTGGTTGCCGATGTTAGGGCTAAAATAGGACGGGTAATTTTTCGGGCAAAAAAAGAACCTAATATACCCACCATTACCAGGGCAAAAATTAAAATATATGTCAGCATACTCCCTATATCTGAAAGTATATCGTAAATTGAGCTTAAAGAATAAGAAAGAAAAACAGCTCCCCGGAAGGTTTCTCCATTATTAATTGGAACTGCTACCTGCATAACCCATTCGCTAGTTTTCGGACTTTTTTGAACGCTGTACCCTTCTCCTTCTTGCCTGGCCGCCTTTATTTCCTCCCTATCCAGCTGGCTGCTAATTAAACCTTCTACCCTGACAGAATCCCCTACCACTAGCATATTACGGTCTACAATAATCACCCGGGCACCTACCTGTCGGCTGAAATCCTCCGCCAGACTGCTGAGAGCAACGTAATTACCTTCATCTACCATATACCTTTGGGAAAAATCCGCCACCAGCCTTCCCGCGCTGTTTAATACTTCCCGCTGGTAGCCCAGATAATACTGTTCCAGCATGTTCAACAGGAAATAGTTAAAAAACAGGATGACTAAAAAAATGATTACTACGTACGTAATAGTAAGCTTGGTGCGAATACTGCTATACACAGCTAGCGCTCCTCCCTGAACTTATAGCCTGTCCCCCAAACTGTTAGCACGTAATAGGGGTTACTGGGGTCGGATTCTATTTTTTCCCTCAAGTGCCTTATATGGACATCTACGGTACGAGCATCACCATAGTAGTTATAGCCCCAGATCTGCTCCAGGAGCTGTTCCCGGGAATAAACCCTGCCCGAGTTGGATGCCAGCAAATTAAGAATGGCAAATTCCTTAGAAGTCAGTTCTACTTCTTCTCCTTTCACCCTCACTTTATGCTGGTAAAGGTCGATTTGCAGGTCCTGTATTTTCAGTACGCTCTTTAAAGCTGATCCCTGAACCTCGCTGCGGCGAATAATGGCCTTCACCCGGGCCAGAAGTTCCCTGGGATTGAATGGTTTGGTCAGGTAATCATCTGCTCCCAGTTCCAGTCCCAGAATCTTATCTATATCGTCTCCCCTGGCGGTTAACATTATTATAGGTATGTCCATGTTCTTTCTGACCCTCTGACACACCTCAAAACCGTCTACTCCCGGAAGCATGAGGTCAAGAATAATCAAATCGGGGTTGTCAGACTCTACCTTATTCAGTGCTTCTTCCCCATCATAGGCAGGTATTACCTGGTATCCTTCCTTTTCCAGATTAAAGGTTAAAGTTTTTACCAGCGTCTTTTCATCATCTACAAGGAGAATTTTTTTCTTCATTTCCTCACCTCTTAATACTATTACTTGTTGCCTCTTCTTAGCTTAGCTGTTGTTACCTCTTATTGCATTCTTCTAGTGCTTATTATATTCCCTTTCTACCTCCTGAAAGTCCTGCCAAACCGGCCTCTTTTTTTTGGGATCCCGTAAAAGGGCTGCCGGATGAAAGGTGGGCATTATTTTAAACTCCCCTTTTTCTACCCATTTACCCCGCAGGCGGGTTATCTGGGCTTTAGGGTCTATCAATGTTTTGGCAGAAACTGCGCCCAAACATACCAGGATTTTTGGTTTAATGATTTCTATCTGCTTTTGGAGGTGGGGATAACAGGCTTTTATCTCTTCCGGTCCAGGGTTTCTGTTATTAGGGGGACGGCACTTGACCACGTTGGCAATATATACTTCCTGCCTGCTGGTATTTATTGCTTCTAAAATATTATCCAGGAGTTTGCCG
>CAYYWR010000037.1:0-9523 GCA_964474145.1 uncultured Syntrophomonadaceae bacterium | reverse complement strand
AAGCTGCATAAATTCGAAAAAATAAGATTTACTATATATTATAAACAAAAAACTTTTCCCTCGACATTTTTGATTATAAGCTCCCTCAATGTCCATGTCAAGAAAAATACTTTCATAATCCGAAAATAGGAAAATTCTCACAATGCGGGGCATCCTTTTGTCATACAAAACTTCAATGGAAACAGTTAAATTGCCCGTATGCTACTCTATTCTTCTATAGCTTCAGAGACTCCCGCTTCCGCAAAAGTTGACATTTCATTCAATATTTTTAAGGAAGCATCAATTATATTCATGGCCAGAGCCGCTCCGGTACCTTCCCCCAGGCGCATGTTCATATGCAACATGGGTTTTATGTCCAGATAATCAAGCATGGCCCTGTGACCTGGCTCCTCCGACAGGTGGGAAGCTATAAGATAATCTTTAACTTCAGGCTTAATAGCTGTAGCAATTACTGCAGCAGCCCCGGAAATAAAACCATCTATAACTACTGGAACCCTGTTGGCTGAAGCCCCCAGAATAACCCCTGCCAGTCCGGCTATTTCCAATCCTCCAACTTTAGATAAAACGTCAATAGGGTCTTTAATTTCAGGCTTGTTCACTTCTATAGCTTTTTTAATGGCTGCTATTTTTACTTTAAGCCTGTCATCATCTGCCCCCGTGCCCCTGCCTACAACTTCCTCTACCGGCTTGCGAGCATAAAGGGATATAATAGCAGTGCTGGGAGATGTATTACCTATACCCATTTCTCCAGTACCTATTAACCCTGCTCCATTTTTAATACAATCTTCCACTACTTCAATTCCAACTTCCACAGCCTTTATAGCCTGCTCCCTTTTCATAGCAGGGCCCTTGCACATATTAGCCGTCCCATATGCTACCTTTCTCTTAAATAAAAAGGGCATATCGGGAAGATCATCAGCTACACCAATATCCACAATTATTAAATCTGATCCTGCATGCTTTGTAAGAACGCTCATGGCTGCCCCGCCATTGATAAAGTTCATAACCATCTGGGGGGTAACTTCCTGGGGGTACGGACTCACCCCTTCCTCAACCACTCCATGATCACCTGCCATGAGAATACACGTCTTCTCAGGCAGTTCCGGTTTAACCTCACTGGTAATACCGGCCATTCTTTTAGCAATATGTTCCATAATACCCAGGCTACCCGGAGGCTTGGTTAAGCTATCCAGCCTCTTCTGGGTGTTTTCCATAACCTCACCATTAACCGGCGAAATACTCTCAATTGTTCCTTGTAAAAGTTTCATTCAAGTGCCCTCCTTGTTTTATTAAATTATTTTAGCCCATACAAAAATCCCCGACCAATAAAAATAACGGCCGAGGATTTTACCATCACCCTTCAGCAGTTTTCCCTTTCCGCGGGGAAAACATATTCTCCAACAGGCAGGTCTCCTGGCTCCCGGTTCTCTTCTACCCTTTAAACCTTCCCATTCCCCTTCCCTTTAGTGGTTAAGAAACAGTGGTTAATTATAAAGGACTCCCGGTTACAGTGGCGGGACCGCCCGGGACTTGCACCCGGTTCCCTATTCTCCGTTAATAAAAACGGCACCTGTTAGAGCTATTGAATTGTTATATAATAGATATTATAAAAATTATATAATAAATAAACTATTATGTCAAAAATAAGGAAAAAGCTTCATCTTATCAGGTCATTCTTAAGATGAAGCTTTTAATAAAATTATGTGGTAAGTTATTTAAAAATCATAAATTATTCCTCTACCTTGATAGCATCCTCAGGGCACTCATCTTCACAGGTACCGCAGTCAGTGCACTCGTCGTTATCTACTACCGCGATATCGTCCTTCATAGTGATGCATTCTGCAGGGCACTCCTCTTCACAAGCACCACAACCAGTACATTTTTCCTTATCTACTATTACGCCCATCTTTTCTTCCCTCCTTCTAATTTCTGAAATATATGATTCGTTAATCCCTATCAAAATCCTTATTCGACAACAAAATTAAAAATCCTTCCTTTCATTAAAAGTAATTATATTTTTACTTATTATACTTATTATACTTATTCCTCATTTTTGCTGGAGGTAAAGCTAAAGTTAAAGGGAAGTAAATCCTTTAAATTTTTAACCTGGTAGTTATCTGGTCCACCCATTATTACTTTTATATCACCGCTAAATTCCGCAAGAACCTGGCGGCATTCACCACAGGGAGAAATAAAGTCTGTATCCCCGTATATTGCTATAGCGGTAAAATCCCTGTAACCTTCAGATACTGCTTTAACCAGGCATACTCTTTCTGCACAAATAGTAGAACCATAAGCAGCATTTTCCACATTGCAACCGGTGAATATTATATTATCCCTGGTTAGTAAAGCAGCCCCTACAGCAAAATTTGAGTAGGGTGCATAAGCATATCTTCTGGCTTCTTTTGACCGTTTAATTAATAAGTCAGCATCCATTTTGTCACCCCAAATCAAGATTAACTGGAATATGCCGGCAATCTCAAATCATCAACTTTTTCAATTTCCAGCTTAAGGCCGCCATAAACATCCAGGATTATTGAAAACAAATCCAATCCACTGGCCAGCACTTCCGGATCACCAACAGCTCTTATTACAACTGGATTAACAGGTATACTTTCATCATTAACCCGAATAACAGGCCCCACACATCTAATAGATGAAGTAGCCGTTATACGCTGATTTCCTATGGCAACCCCCTTGGCCCCTATAGTATTAAGCTCGTTTACAATATCCCTTATGTCTTTATCGTGAACAATAGTCTCTGATGTGTGACCCTCTTCAGCATCATATATCCTTATAATAACCCCCGGACCGTTAAGTTCAGCAAGGCCCGCCGCAACCCTTGTGTCATACAAAGTTGTGCGAATAGAATCCAGCTCCCTGGTCAAGGAATCTATATGATCATAGGGGTTAAAAGGAACAACAGGCCTGACCTGACCTTCTTCAACCTCTATCTCCAGGTCCTGCCTGGGGGTAAATTCAGCTTGAAACACTATTTCGGAAATTTTCTGCAAGGTTTTTTCCTCAAGCATTTCTTCCGGCTCTACTGCTAATTCCTGGTCCTGATCAAACTTAAAAGTAATATTTTTCCGGGAACCTGTGCTTTGTATTATAGGGTCCTGACTAATAAGGGCCAGTATTAAATCCTGCTGGTAATTTTCATACTCCCTTAAAATTGTTTCCTGAACATTTCTTCCGCTAGCCAAAATAACTTTAAATAGTTCATCCCTGCTGGAGGCCAGGCTGATCTCATAATGAAAATGGGATAAGGTTTCCCTTACCTTAGTACGCCTGTCCACATCCAGTTTCTGGGCAAGTCTCTGGTTATAATCCACAAGCTCTTCCGCAAAATGTTTTTTTATGTCCAGGTCCTCTGGAGCCGCTTCCAGGCCATCCCTCCCCAGACGGTTGACTCCAATAGTAAGCAGTACAGTATTTAAAAATAAGAGGATAAGTGCAAATATAAGCAGTTTACTCTCTTTAACATGCACATTAATACTTTTCATCTATAATAATATCCCCCTCATATTATTACCAGAGATTCCATTATCTCTTCTGTTCTGCTGCATATTTTTTCGTATTCTTCTTCACTGTCATGTTTATATCCCAGGAGGTGGAGCATACCATGAATAAAAAGCAGTACCACTTCCCTATCAAAGGAATGACCCGCCCCTTGAGATTGCTCCTGTGCCTTTTCCAGAGAAATAACAATATCTCCCAAAAGAACCTCCGGCTCCTCCAGGCTAGATTCCAAAGAACCTCCCAGTTCCTCCTCCTGGATAAAGGAAAGAACATCTGTGGCCTCATCCCTGTTACGGTATTTATAATTTAACTCCCTTATATGCCTGTTATCAACAAAGCCCAGGCTCACTTCAACCTGGGGGGATACTTTTTCCTCCACCAGCATTTTTTCAGTTGCCTTATGCAAAATATTTTTCAAATCTTTAGAGACAGCTATTTTATTTTGCAGGTTGTTTATTATCAGGGTCACTCGTCTTCCCCCTTTCTATCTCTGCCTTAAGTTCCTTTTCAGGGTATTCAATCCTGGAATGAAATATGCCCGATAAGACTTTAGTAAAGGCTTCTGCTATTTTATCAAGGTCTTTCAGTGTTAAATCGCTTTCATCCAGCTGCCCATCGTTTAGCTTATCTTTAACAATTTTTCGGGTAAGGCCTTCAACCTTTCCGGCATTAGGTTTGGACATGGCTCTTACAGCCGCCTCTACAGAATCAGCTAACATAATTATGGCTGCTTCCCTGGTTTGAGGTTTCGGACCTTCATATCTATAGCTATCTTCGTTAATTCTTTCCTTCTTCTCTGTCTCTAAAGCCTGATGGTAAAAATAAGAAATGAGACTGGTCCCATGATGCTGGCGGATAATATCTTTTATTATGACCGGTAGCTTTGCCTGCTGGGCCAGCTCTACCCCATCTTTAACATGGGAAGTAATAATAAGAGTTCTCAAGCTAGAAGATATTTTACTGTGGGGATTTGCGTTGGTCAACTGGTTTTCAATAAAAAAGTACGGCCTGTTAATCTTTCCTATATCATGGTAGTAAGCACCTACCCTGGACAGGAGAGGATCAGCTTCCACCACTTCTGCTGCTCCCTCAGCCAGGTTGGCCACAATTATGCTGTGATGGTAAGTACCTGGAGATTTAAGCATTAGCTGCCTCAACAGAGGCTGATTTGGGTTAGCCAGTTCCAGCATACTAACTGCTGTTGTCAGTCCAAAGGCACTTTCCAGATAAGGAAGCAGCCCAATGGCCATTACTGCAGAAAACATCCCATTTCCCAGGCCGGAAACTATACTTAAACTAAAATCTTTTATCAGTTCATATTCCAGACGAAAACCGCTGAAATATAAAAACACAGATATAATTGTCAATATATTTATTAGAGATACATATAAGCCGGCTTTGGTTAAATCTGACCTTTGTTTTACATGGGACACACTATATACAGCAGTTAATCCCCCCAACAGAGCAACTATAACAAAGCCAAACTCTCCCCCGGTTATAATACCTGTAAAAATAGACAGAACTATGGTGAGCAAAATGCCCAACCTGAAATCAAATAAAACAGTAGTCAAAATTATGCCCATGGCTACCGGAATTAAATAGCCTGAAAAAATATTTGCTGCCAGGGCAAATACCAGGGAAAGAATTAAAACAATGCCCAGTAATAGCAGTAAAAAGGGATTATAGAAAATATCTTTCTCATATAAGTATAGATAAACACCACTTATTATAAAAATAACCAGCACTAAAAACGCCAGTCCTATAATAATACTGTAATCTGTATAAGCCCTCTGAAGGCCCACTGCTTCCAGCTGAGCCATATGCTTTTCCGTAACTGTCTCTCCTTCACTTATTATAAGAGAGCCTTTTTGAATTATAACCTGCTCCACATCCTGCCGGGCCTGCTCCCTGTTGCGCAGGGTGGCCTCCTGGTTATATATCATGTTAGGGTTTATCATTTCCTCAACAACCTGAGCCAGGTTCTCCCTTAGTTCCTTAGCGTAAGGAAGTAGGTCTACCTCCTGGGAAACCTGCCTTTTAGAGTTTTCCAGGCCACTTGCTTTAACTCCCTGATCCATTATACTGGTAACTATATTTTCAACATCATCTTCTAATTCCTCTAATTCATCCCTGGATGTGTCCAGGAAAACTTTAGCTTCATCCTCCTCCAGGTCAAAGGGGAAATGCTCTTTTATCAGGCTTATCTTTTCATCTTCCTCAACGTCCTTTTGCCTGATCTGATATATGCCGGACATAAACAAGTGAAGCTCTTCAATTATATTGTCCAGGACTGCCGGCTCATACTCATAAGTCTCTGGAACCGCTGCCTCCGCTTCCTCCCTCAATTTTTCAGTAGTATAGTAGTCTGTAGCCTCCCTGGGCGCGTAAATTGTCATGGGGCTGGGCTTTCCTACTTCCAGGGAAACTCTTTCAGGAATAACGGTAAAAAATAAAAAAGCAAGAACAACTGTAAACAACAGCGTAACCAGTAACAAGCGCTGCCATAAATAATTTTTCTGTAAAAATGAAAGGCTGCTTAACAACTTTTTAGACTTTTCTTTAGGGACCATACATCTTTCCCTCTCTTTGCGGTTCCATAACTATTTATTCTCATACACTTCATAGGCTTTAATAATTTTTTGCACCAGAGGGTGCCTCACCACATCCCTGTCCGTCAAATAAACAATCTCAATACCCGGGATATCCGCTAAAATATCCGGGGCAGCTGCCAAGCCGGAAAATTTTCCCCGGGGAAGATCTACCTGGGTAATATCCCCGGTTATTACCGCCTTTGAACCAAAACCCATCCTGGTTAAAAACATTTTCATCTGATCCATGGTAGAATTCTGTGCCTCATCCAGAATTATAAAGGAATCATCCAGGGTCCTCCCCCTCATATAAGCCAGGGGAGCTATTTCAATAATTCCCTTTTCTTTATACTTCTGGAAATTGTCCAGTCCCAGCAAATCATACAATGCATCGTATAAAGGCCTGAGGTAGGGATCTACTTTTTCCTGCAGGTCCCCGGGCAAAAACCCCAGGTGTTCACCAGCTTCTACAGCAGGCCTGGTCAGGACTAACCTTTGCACTTCTTTATTCTTTAAACTTGCTATGGCCATAGCCATAGCCATATAGGTTTTACCTGTTCCTGCAGGCCCAATACTGAACACAATGTCATTTTGCCTCAAGGCATTAACATACTTTCTTTGACCTACAGTCTTTGGCTTTATCTGTTTACCCCTGGAGGTAATTAAAATAGAATCGGAAAAAATGTCTGCTAATTTATTCCCTTCATCCTCCTTGACCAGGTTTACAGCATACTGTATCTCTGAAGGAGTAAATTGATGACCCTTTCTGAGTATTTCCTGGAGCTGCTGAATTAAATATATTACTTTATCAACTTCCTGGGGTTGTCCCTTTATTGAAAGGACCTCTCCCCGGGGAATTATATTAACCTTAAAAGCATCCTCAATAAGGTTTATATTTTCATCAAGTTTACCCAATAACTGAAGGGCTTCCTCCTGATCTTTAAAAGTTAATACCTGCTCCTGATTACTATAATTGGTCTGGGTCAAAAAACATTTCCCTCCCTGATGATTTTAATCTAACTATCATATACTAAAATATAGCATAACGGTTGTTAAATTTCTTTAATACTCCCGTTCCATACCAATATCCTGGATAGTCTCTATAACATATCTAGCTTTATAAATCTGGTCATCCCCGGTTTCTAATATTTCATAATATTCTTTTTCAGGACTTACTCCCTGTGGTATTTGCTCCTTTGCCTCTTCTTCAGCTTGCCCCCTGGCCCTTTCCAGGGCTTTTTCAGGCGTCAACTCTTCTTTTTTTGTAGTTAACTCTGTAAACCTCAGGCTTACTATTTCGACAGGGAATAATAAATTCCTCCATTCAACAGATCTTTTTACCGAATCCTTTTTGGCATACTCATAAGGGTTCTCCAAAACTCCCCAGAGGGAAAGTCTCCTTTCACCTATTCTCAAATATGAACCTTCCTGGTAATCCCCTGTAGGAACATATTTTTTAACTAAAAGAGTGGAGCTGCCAAGACCCTCATGCCAAACCCTGGCCTGCACACTGCCCCGGGCTCTGACCTGAATTTCCTTTTTCCCTCTATCTTCTAACTCACCTTCATCATCCTCATTTTCGTCTTCATCCTCTTCTCCATCTCCATCTTCTTCCCCTTCTTCAAAACTTATCAGCCCACTTATCAGTATATCACCAGTGCTTACCGTATCTCCCTGGCTGACTACAGCCTGGCCGGACACAACAAGAACCTCTAATACTAAACCATCTGTTTTTGCCACTATATGGGACTTGTATTCCGGATCATGCTCAGTTTCTTTAATCTTTTCAATTACCTGAACCTTTGCTCTGGTGCCAGATATTTCTATACCTGCCCAGGATACATGGGGAACTTTCAGAACAAGTTCTTTGCTTATGTCTTCCAGGTCCAGGCTATCCTTAAATGCCCCGGGGTGAAGCCCCAGTTCCCCAGCAGCTTCTTCCACCTCCCGGGGATCTATTTTTTCCGTGCCATCTATTTCAACAAACCATACAAAGGAAGATAAGGTATACAAAGCTATAATAAAAAAAACAAAGCCTGCAATGAATCCTTTGCGAATAGTAAGCCTGTAGAGTAAAAAGGGCAAACCTGCTTTCTCTTCAATTCTAACTCTACACCTGGTCTTTCGGGCCAGGGGGCGAAGTCTTTTAAATCCTTCGCTGTCTACTTTCATCCAGGCCTTATTATTATAGCGGCGTATATCCCTGACATAAATACCTTTATTTATTGCCAGGTTAATGAGCCTTTCTGTACCTTTACCCTCTATGGATATTAAAACATATCCGTTAATATAATACCATAAATTAATTATAGACACCAGTCAACCCCCCTGCTAAATCCCATAGTTAAGGCTGTTAATAACACCTTCTATAAGTATTTCTTCGGAAAAAACGTTTCTTATGATTAACCTCTCACCCTTTACTACTAGCTCGCCTCCACTAATGCTAATTCTTATAATCTTGTCCGTGTATTCCACAATCCCCCGATGGTTTTGTATATATAACTGCTGATTCCCTGTAACCGTAACCCGGGGCAAATCCAGGAGTATCTCTTTGGGTAGTTCAAAAGTTTCAGCAATAGCGCCTTTCATTTTTCTGAAGTTCAAACACGGTAACCTCCTTAGTCTTTTATAAAATTTATGCTTGGTTTACCAAAAGTATGAATTCATATAAGACTTACTAACACTGCAGAAAAAAAGAACACAAAAAGAGGGAGTTCTAATCTAGTTTAGAACTCCCTCTTTTAAATTTTAATTACTATTAATACAAATAATACAAACTTTTAAATCTTATTTACTTGTTTTATAGGGAAAGGTTTCCTTGCCCGGGGAGAGCCCAGTATTTCTGAATATATTATTCCCTGGACTACCCCGCCACTAAATTTTTCAAGCCGGGGGAAGCTCTTGCTTTTCACAGCAGTCTTTTTTTTCTTGCCTTCTCCCTGGGAACCTATCGCTACTCCCAGCTCATCAAATTCTTCTGTATCCCTTCCCCGGGATATTTTTTTTGGAATCTTATCCCTGGCCTTATTTACCCCTTCATAAACAGTTTCCCTGACAGGCTCAGCCTTTAATACATCTTCCTTCCCTTCAGTAGAAGGCAGCTTTCCTTTAGTCTTCCGGGGAGAAGGAGCTTTATTTCGCTGTTCAATTATTTTTCTTACAATTGCAAATATTATAAAAAGAGCAACGACAACAAGATTTTCCATGAAACACATCACCACCCTTTTCTATTAAGAATTTTTACTGTTTCTAATGTTTCTACTGCTGCTCATCACCTTCGCCTTCTTCAGGCGCCATTTTCCCAATAGATTCCCGCATCCTGGTATCAGACACGATATTTTGCAGGTTCTGGTAGTCCAGAACTCCCAGGTTTCCTTCCCTTAAAGCCTGAGCCATTGCTTTGGGAACCTCGG
>CAYYWR010000036.1:0-9685 GCA_964474145.1 uncultured Syntrophomonadaceae bacterium | reverse complement strand
TTCTTTCTTTCAAAAAATCATAAAGGGCCATCCACTCCTTGTCCTTTAAGCCGGTGCCTGCCCGTCCCAGGTAAAGGAAGCCTCTAGGGGAATAAGCCCCCAAAAGTAGGGAGGATAGCCTTCTGTTCCTGGCGGCAAAACCTCCAATAGTGCATAGCTGGCGCTTTTTAACTTTAATTTTCCACCAGCTGCTGCTTTTTTTGCCGGAAACATACGCGCTCCTCTTGTCCTTGGCTACAACACCCTCCAACTCCTGCTCCTTAACCTGTTCCAGCAAACGGGAACCGTTAAAGAAATTTTCTGTTATTTTTAAAAAATCTGTTTCTTTTACTGTCTCCCTTAATATTTCCTGCCTTTTTTCAAAGTTGTACCCCATAAGGGAAGTATTCTTCAGATATAAAATATCAAATACAAAATAGATGACCGGCAGCTTTTCAGTTAAAGAACTTATCTTGCTTTCTTTTACCGTAAGATCTCTTTCTAAAATAGAGGGAAAGCTAGGCTTTCCTCCTTTTAAAACTATCATCTCCCCGTCCAGAACAACTCCAGAAGAATTAGCCAGGGCAGGAAGCAGGGACATTTCCGGGTATTGCCTGGTTTTATCCCTTAGCTTTTTGTTTTGCAGGCGAACCTTCCCTTCCCATAAATAGGTCAGTATCCTTACCCCATCCCACTTAACCTGATAAACATACTGGGAACCTTCCGGGATATCCCTTCTGGAAACCGGTTCCATGGGAGAAATGACTTGATTTAACATCTCCGTTTTCATAAATCTAGTTAACCCCGGCTTTCTTTTTCCCTTTTCCTTTTTTTTTGCCTTTGCCTTCCTTTTCATCCCCACTTTTTCCTTCACCATTACCTTCAGTCATATCTACACTGGCCTTTAAGGCTTCCATGAGGTCAACTATTTTTGCTTGTTCTGGTACCTCCGGCACTTCTATTTCCTGTCCTGCCACCTTGGCCTGGATGGCCTCCAGGACCCTTTCCCGGTAATCATCATGGTATTTTTCCGGCTCAAAGGGAGCTGCCAGGTTGCCCACCAGCTGTCTGGCCATTTTCATCTCATTCTCATGCACAGTTACCCCCTTATCTTCTATGGGCACCAGCACGGTTTTTCTTACCTCATCGGGGAAAAACATGGTTTCCATGGTAAGAATATCATTGTAAACTCGAATAGCCGCCAGGCTTTCTTTCGACCTTATAGCTACCCTGGCAATGGCAATCTTACCGGTTTTTTTCATGGTTTTAATTAAAAGCTGATATGGTTTTTCTCCGGTCTCTGAAGGTGCCAGATAGTAAGTTTTATCAAAATAAACAGGGTCTATCTCCTTTAAGTCAACAAAATCAAGGATATCTACCGTACGGGACCTGCCCTGGGGAAAACGCTGCAATTCTTCCTGGTCAAATATTACATATTTCCCCTTTTCATACTCATACCCCCGTAGAGTTTCTTCCCAGGCTACTTCTTCACCACAGGAAGAACATACCCTCCTGTATTTAACAGGAGCCTTGCATTTTTCATGAAGATAACTGAATTTAACATCTTTTTTTTCCGTGGCAGAGAAAAGCTTGACAGGGATGCTAACCAGCCCGAAACTGATAGCCCCTTTCCAAATAGAACGCATGAAAATACCCCCATTTAAAGTTGTTTTTCTATCACTAGTATCTTTTGAGTATAAATGCTTTCTATACATCAACTTTAAATGAGGGTTATATGTTTTGTAATCCATGGCTCAACAAACCTGCCACAAAGGTTATCAACCTGTAATTTCTTCTATTTTACTTTTCAATTCTTCTTTTTCTAAAAAGCCGGTGATTGTTTCTTTAACTTCACCATTCTTAAAAAATATCATGGTAGGAATACTCAAAACATTGTAATTAGTAGCCGTCAGGCTGCTTTCATCCACATTAACTTTTACAACTTTTATTTTTCACTGGAACTCCTCAGCTATCTCTTCTAAAACAGGAGCCAGCATCCGGCAGGGACCGCACCAGGGGGCGAAAAAATCTACCAGAACAGGCTCGTCTGCCTGCAAAACCTCTAAATCAAAATTATGTTCTTTAATCTCTAATACTCCACTACCCATTTTTATTACCTCCTTAATTTACATAATTAAACTTATTGACCCTATGATTTTCTTATATAACTCTTTGCCTTATTTGCAGCAATAGCTCCGTCGGCAGCAGCAGTTATTACCTGCCTTACCTTCCTTTGGCGAACATCCCCCGCGGCAAAAATACCGGGCACCGATGTTTCCATGTTTTCATTGGTTTGTATGTAACCCTTACTATCCATTTTAACTTCAGAGTCCTCTAAAAAGAAGGTATTTGGCTGCACCCCGGCGTATACGAAAATCCCACTGACCTCCAGTGACCACTCCTCACCTGTCTTGCTATCAAGAAAAACTGCTTTTTCTACCAGGTTTTCCCCGACAACTTCCTTTACTACGGTGTTCCATAAAAATTCGATTTTTTCATTCTCAAAAGCCTTTTCCTGCAAGCTCTTTTCCGCTCTTAACTGTCCCCGGCGGTGGGCTATATAGACTTTTTCTGCAAATTGAGTTAAAAAGAGGGCTTCCTGAACTGCCGCATTGCCGCCACCTACCACCAGCACTTTTTTATCCCTGAAGAAAGGCGCATCACAGGTGGCGCAAGTAGAAATCCCCCGGCCCATAAACTTTTCCTCCCCGGGAACGCCTAAAGAACGATGGCTGGTGCCGCTGCTGATAATTACAGCTTTGCAGCGATATTCCTCCTTGTCCGTTGAAACTATTTTAACCTCCTCCTGGTCTGTTATTCTGGAAACTGTAGCCCATTTTATTTCAGCACCCAGGTTCTTCGCCTGTTTTTCAAATAGCTCTCCCAGTTCTGCCCCGGTAATACCCTCTGGAAAACCAGGATAATTTGTAACCTTTTCCGAAACGACTATAGTACCTCCTGTGGCAAGCTTTTCCAGGACCAGTACAGACAAATTAGACCTGCAGCCATAAATAGCTGCAGTTAATCCGGCAGGCCCACCTCCAACTATCAGCAAATCATAGTCCAAAATAATCAACACCTTTCTAAAAATTATAAACTATCTGTTAGCCCCAATCGGCCCCGGGCGCACCGGGTTAATAGTGCAGGAAGCTTAAAGCAGATATCCTTAATCATGGGCTCATAGCCACCCGTATTCTCCATAATATTGGCAATATGTTTAACCAGGTAAGGATTATACCTGACAAGTTGCGCTAGAATGTTCTTCTTACCCAAAACAATTGCTGTTGCCAGGGACAATCTGAACTCCTTCAGGAATTCACTATAGCATTGACAAGTATACTGGAACCCTATGTCCTCAATTTTTCCTCTTTCTAACCCCTGGCAAATCTCCTCTACCAGTATTCGTCCACTTTTTAAAGCAAAATATATACCCTCCCCCGAAAAAGAATCCACAAAGCCTGCAGCATCCCCTACCAAAAACACTCCATCTTTAGAAATTGTTCTTTTAAAACCCCCGGCAGGAAGGTAGTATCCTTTTACTTTATAGTTTGCCAGGTCTAAATTTTTATACTTGCTTAGGCTGTCCAGCCAGCTGTGAAAAACAGAAAAAGCCTTTTTTTGTGTAAACTTGGAGGTCCCCATACCTATATTCAGGTAATCCCCATGATGAAATAACCATCCCAGGCTAAAGGGATATGAAACACAGTAAAGCTCGGCAATCTCCGGATTAATATTTGTCTCAGACCCGTTACAGGGAATATCTACAAAGAGGGTAAACCCCAGATCCTGTCTTTTCCATTTTTTTCTTATGCCCGAACATTTGGCTACCCGGCTATAAACACCATCAGCCCCTACTAAAAAACGAGCAGTCACCTTACCTTTAGAAGTATTAATTAAATAAAATTTCCCTTCTGTATCATAACCTTCAACTCTGGTATTATCTGCAATAACAGCTCCTGTTTCTTCAGCTTTTCCAGTAAGATAGGCATCAAAGTCACTTCTCTTTACAGTTTTCCCTATAACTCCCGGAGTTTTACTGGTAGATTCTCTGAAGTCAGAATCAATAAGCTTTATTCCCCTGATATTGCTGGCAACCAGCTTTTCCGGCAGTTCATAGTCCAGTTCCTGCAAAGCCTTGTTGCTTATTAACCCTGCACAGGCTTTAACCCTGGGAATTTCCTGCTTTTCTAATATTATTACTGATAAGCCTTTTAAGGAGGCATGCCTGGCCACAGCTGCCCCAGCAGGACCGGCCCCCACTACCGCGATATCATACTTCACTTTTTTCACCCCGTTACCAGTAAGGCTAAAGCCTCTAACTTAAACTTTAAACTACAAATCAATCTAGAAGTTCTAACAATAGCTTTTTTTTAATGTTAACCTACATGTAGTTTTTTTTCAAGTAGGAAGAAGGGCCTGTCCAAAGTTTAACAAAATAACAGAGCTTGCGATAAACTGGCTTGAGTTTAATTCCAGGGACTAAAAGTGTGGAATTATCAGAGACCTTGAGGTTCAAATTCAGAAACTTTTAATTAAAAAGGCCTGAAATTTCAACCCGTCATCGCAAGCTCTAATATTATAATGCCCGGATACAATTCAATTATACAAAATTATTAAAAATATTTAATTCCATTTATTGACTTATTTATGAATAATTATGAGCCCACGATAAATCTGGCTTGAGGGAATTCCAGGGACTAAAAAGTGTGGAATTATCAGAGACCTTGAGGTTCAAATTCAGAAACTTTTAATTAAAAAGGCCTGAAATTTCAACCCGTCATCGTGGGCTCTAATATTATAATGCCCGGATGCAATTCAATTATACAATAAATTTAAATAATTATAGATCATTATTTATAGTATTTTATCTTAAACAATTAAGTGTATATCCAGGGATTTTATGTCATGGGTCAGGGCTCCCACAGAAATGAAATCAACACCGGTAGCGGCTACTTCTCTTATATTTTTCAGAGTTATGCCTCCTGAAGCCTCCACCAGAGCCTTTTTATTAATAATATTTACTGCTTCCTTCATTTCCTCTAATGCCATATTATCCAGCATTATAATATCTACTTTCTCTACCAGGGCTTCTTCTACCTGGTCAAGACTGCTGACTTCAACTTCAATCTTTACTGTGAAGGGAACATTTTTTCTTATTCTCTCTACAGCTTTTTTAATGCTGCCTGAGGCCTTAATATGATTGTCTTTAATCATGGGTGTGTCATAGAGGCCAAAACGGTGATTGACTCCTCCTCCTGCAGCAACAGCATGTTTCTCTAAAATCCTCAGGCCGGGAGTTGTTTTCCTGGTATCAGTTATTTTTACCGGATAATCCCTTACCCTATCTACATATCTCCTGGTCTGCGTAGCAATTCCTGAAAGCCTCTGTAAAAAGTTCAGAGCTACCCTTTCGGCCTGAAGGATTCCCACTGTGGGACCTTCTACTTCCGCTAAAAGCATAGGAGGGTCCTGGACCTCCTCTCCCTCAGTAAACTTCCCAATTAGCTTAACTCCGGGATTAACCATGCTAAAAACCAGTTTGGCAACATCCAGTCCTGCTATAACCCCTTTTTCCTTGCCTATTATCTGACCCCTGGAATTATGATGCTCCGTAAAAATATTTTCTGTAGTCATATCGCCTTTGCCTATATCCTCTTTTAATGCATTTATGACTATTTCTCTCACCAGTTGATTTCTAACCAATTCACTTCCTCCTTTCTTTCCCTGGAAAGCGAAAACACAAGGTGCTTCTGCCACTTTTTCTTCTTAGAAGGAAAGTCCTGCCGATAGTGAGCACCCCTGCTCTCTTCCCTTAGAAGAGCAGCCCGGGCAGTCAGGCTGGCTAGGGTGATTATATTTTTCAACTCGAAACTTTCCTTGTTTAAATTATTATACATTAATAAATATTTATTATTGTCAGAGAAATTTAATGCCTGTTTAAGGGAATCTTGCGAACGAATAATTCCCACCTTCTCAAACATTATCCTTTTAAATGATCCTTTAGTTTCAGCAATACTCTTGTTATTTTGGCCTTCCATCTTATGTTCATGATACGATATTTCTATATCATCCCTGAGGCTTAAAGAAACTCCCTTTAAATAATCGTTAGCTCCTTTTACTACCCTGTCTCCAAAAACCAATCCTTCCAAAAGAGAATTGCTGGCCAGACGGTTAGCCCCATGAATTCCGGCACAGGCTACCTCGCCCACAGCATAAAGTCCCGGTATATTTGTTTCACCGCAAATATTAGTTTTAATTCCTCCCATGGTATAATGGGCTGCCGGAACAATGGGAATTAAATCTGTAGTAATATCAATATTATACTCTTTAAGAGTGCTATAAATGTTTGGAAATCTATCCCTGATAAAACCTTCCCCCAGGTGTCTCAGGTCAAGATAGATATTTTTAGTTTTTGTTTTCTTTAGAACGCTCATTATTGATCTGGAAACCACATCCCTGGGGCCAAGATCAGCCAAAGGATGGTAGTGCACCATAAATTGCTCTTCATCCTCATTCCGCAGAATACCCCCTTCACCCCGAACAGCCTCTGATATTAAGAAAACTTCTCCTTCTGGCGTATAAAATACCGTGGGATGAAATTGAATAAACTCCAGATCCATAACCTGGGCTCCAGCCCGATAAGCCATAGCCACTCCATCACCGGTAGCAATAATAGAATTGGTGGTCAGGTCAAAAAGCTGACCCATACCTCCTGTGGCAAGGACTACCACTTTAGACAGGTAAGCACATATCCTGCCTGTCTTTCCCCTGCAGGCAATCACTCCAATACAGTGGCCCTTATAAGTGAGGAGGTCTAAAACAAAAATGTCCTCTTCAATAGTTATATTGTCCCTGGATCGGGCGGAGTTCATCAGAACATTTTGTATAGCTTTGCCTGTAGAATCACCCACATGAAGGACCCGGTCTCGGGAATGAGCCCCCTCCCTTCCTAGAGAGTAATGATAGTTGTTTCGGTCAAAGGAGACTCCCAGGTCAATTAATTCCTTTACCTTTAGTGGCCCTTCTTCCACCAGGACTTTTACCGCTCTGGAATTACCCATTTCAACTCCTGCTTTCAGGGTGTCTTCAAAATGTAAGCTCTGGCTATCGTCTTCCCTTATAACGGAGGCAATACCTCCCTGGGCATAGGTGGTGTTGCATTCCTTCAGGGAATCCTTGGTAAGAACCATCACCTTCTTTCCTGCAGCAGCAGCCTTCAATGCTGTGAACAGGCCTGCTATTCCGCCGCCTGCTATAAGAAAATCACAATATATTTTTTCAACCTGCCGCAGCTCAAAATTTACCAGGTACCTGGGAATCATTAAAACACATCCATCCTAAAGGAAACTATTATATATAAAAATAAAAGAAACCCCTCCGACATTTAACCAGATAAGGCATATTTCCTATGAATACTCCATCATTCTGTCCAGGCATACTTTAGCCTTAACTCTAATTTCTTCGGGAACCTGAATCTCGGGAGCCATGCTTTCTAAGGAATGTATAACCTTTTGCAGGTTGATAAGCTTCATATTAGGGCATATCATATGGGCAGACAGCAGGTAAAAATCTTTTTCCGGGTTTTCCTTTTTAAGCCTGTAAATCAACCCTAATTCGGTTCCAATAATAAACTTGCTGTCTTTAGATTCCCTTGCATAGCCCAGCATTCCTCCGGTCCCCAGCACTTCATCCGCCTCCTCAACTACTTCAGGCTTACATTCCGGGTGAACCATTAAAACAGTATCGGGTATCGCCTTCCGCGCTTTCCTGGCATCTTCCCCGGTAACCCGATGGTGGGTTATGCAGTAACCCTCCCAGGGTATTATTATTTTGTCCACATTTCTAGATATATAATGAGCCAGGTTCTGATCAGGAACAAACAAAAATTCCTTTGCAGGATAATTATCAATGATTTTTACGGCATTGGCTGAGGTAACACAGACATCACATTCAGCCTTAACAGCAGCCGAAGTATTAATGTAGCAGGCTACAGCAGCCTCAGGATACTCCTTCTTTTTTTCCCTGACCTTTTCCGGCAGAGCCATATCCGCCAGAGGGCAGCCGGCCATTTCCTCCGGCAAAATTACAGTTTTCTCTGGAGCTAAAATTTTAGCACTTTCGGCCATAAAATGAACTCCACAGAAAACAATAACCTCTGCCTTTATATCAGCAGCAATTTTACTCAACTCAAAAGAATCTCCCACATGATCTGCTGCATCCTGCACTTCATCTATCTGGTAATTGTGAGCCAGAATGACAGCGTTTTTTTCCTTTTTTAGCTCAGCCAACCTATCTATCATAGATTTTTCCATAGATTTTTCCATAAATTCTTCCCCCTGTATATAAAAAAAGCTTATTCTTCACCTTGTTTCAGCTCTGCCCTTTCCAGCCTTTCCAGAGTGTGACAGCTCCTTATTTATCTTTCTTAATGAGAGGCAGGCAAATTTTATATATTATCTCACGAACATATAACCTTGTCAAACCCATATGCTCCGTATCGCCTCGTATAGGAAAATTAATAAAGGTTAAAAATAGAGGGAAAAAAATATAAATATAGAATAAATAATTTTAGAAGTATTTTAGAAGGTAGATTGAATCAACTCAAAATTAAAATATTAGGGGGGAGATTTTTGAGCCGCAAAGCAATACTATTATTTATTATTGTTACAGCATTCATTTTAATTAATGCTGTCAACAGTTATTATTTGGATTGGCTGTGGTTTGAAAGCATGGAATACGGCAAAGTCTTCACAACCATGCTTTTCAGCCAGCTAGGTGCAAGGATGATATTCTTTATCTTTTTCTTTGCCTTTCTCTATGCAAATTTTCGTATAGCCCGAAATTACTGCCTGAGCCCTTCCAGCCTGAGCTTAAGGCAGCAGCTTATGAGCCGACAGCTGGGAGCCCTTTTGACCAAAAGAAACTATAACCTGGCAAACCTGGGCATAAGTGCCATTACAGCGTTTTTATTTACCACAGTTACCAGCAACTACTGGTTAGATATTCTTAAATTTATAAACAGGGCTCCCTTTGGAATAAAAGATCCCATTTTAAACCAGGATATAGGGTTTTACGTCTTCCAGCTACCCTTATATTTAATCCTCAGGGACTTCTTCTTAACAACTGTAATTATTACCATTATTCTCATAGGAGCTTTATACTTCATCATAAGCTTTTCACCAGGAGTTACTATTACCAGCTGGTGGCAAAACTTTGAAGGAAAAAAACATTTAACCTTCCTGACATCTCTTCTTTTTATTATCAAAGCATACGATTACCGTCTACAGCTATACCAGCTCTTGTTTTCTTCCCGGGGAGCAACCTTTGGTGCCAGCTATACTGATGTAAATGTTCAAATGCCTGTGCTGCAAATCCTCATGGTAATTACGCTGGTCCTGGCTGCATTTCTGCTGTACAAAAGTTTTCGGCCTGACTCCCGCTCAGTGCCACTGGCCGTAATGGCTTTACTCATAGCCTCCCTGGTCCTGGGCTCCGCTTACCCGGCCTTGATCCAGAACTTCAGGGTTGAGCCCAATGAAATGGCTTATGAAATGCCCTACCTGAAACACAATATAGCTTTTACCCGGCAGGCTTATGGCCTGGACAATGTCAAAAAAAAGAGCTATCCTGCAGAAAAACAGCTGGCCTTTGAAGACCTGGATTATAACCAGGGAACCCTTCAAAACTTAAGGCTGTGGGATCCCCG
>CAYYWR010000035.1:0-9686 GCA_964474145.1 uncultured Syntrophomonadaceae bacterium | reverse complement strand
GAAGCTGCTGTTTTATTAAAAAATAAATACCAGGTTAAAGAAGTATATTTGTTTGGTTCACTGGCATGGGGGAAGCATTTTACTGTGCACTCAGATATAGACCTCTTAATAGATGATTTCCCAGAAAGTGCTGACTACTGGAAGGCGGTAGCGGAAGTTGAATATATAGCCGTGCCCTTCCCTGTAAGTATTGTAACAGCTAAAAAGGCAAGCCCCGGATTGGAAGAGAAAGTAAAAAAGGAAGGTGTGCTCCTTGACTTTAAAGGAAATAATTCTCTTAGAAGCTAGAATAAATGAAGAAGTCAGCAATATACAAAAATTACTCATGGAGCTTAAAAACAAAAAACTACTAAAAAGTGAAAGTAATAAAAAAGGGAATTCTGTTTTTAGCTTTCAATATACAATATAAGGATGGTGTTTTTATGTGCCAGGGAAATGACAAATACCGCCAACTGCTAGACAGCATGCCGGAGGCTTTTGCCCATAACCGTATAATCCTGGATGACGGGGGAAATCCCCTGGATTATGAAATTTTAGATGTAAACCTTTCCTTTGAAGAGATGACGGGTCTTTCCCGGGAGGAGATTACAGGGAGAAAAGGCACAGAAATCCTTTCTCCAGTTCTGGGCACCAGTATTCGGGATAACAGTATTGACTGGATAGATTTTTTTGGCAGGGTAGCTTCAACGGGTAAAAGCAATAAGTTTCAAAACTATTTCCAATCCCTGGGATGCTGGTATGAAATAACTGTTTTCAGCCATCAGCCCGGTTTCTTTTTTACAGTTTTTAGGGACATAAGTCATCTCAAGCAAAAAACTGCCATGAACATACCCGTTCCTGACAAGCCACTAACGATATCAACAGTCTGGGATGTTACCCAAAGGAAAAAGGCAGAAGAAACTCTGCAGAAAAGTGAAGAGCGGTTCCAAAAAATGCTCTCCCTTATCCCCGATATGATTTCCATACATGACCCCGAAATGAATATTGTTTACAGTAACTGGAACGGTTTTGCCGACGTTCCTGAAGAAAAACGTATACTGAACACCAAATGTTATAAAACATACAGGGGACAGGAAAAAATATGCCCTGACTGTAAGGCAAAAACTGTCTTGAGGACAAAAGAGCCTTTACATACGGAGGCTGAGTTGCCCGACGGCAGGTGGATTGACCTGCGGGTGATACCTGTATTAGATGAGAATAATAATAATGTAGAGCTTTTTGTAGAGTGGGTAAGGGATATTACAGACCGCAAGCAAATGGAAAAATCACTGGAAAATCAGTATCAGTTTGAAAAAATGGTTTCCGATATATCCTCCTTTTTTGTAAGCCTTCCCAACGAAGACCTGGATCGGGGAATCAACTATGCCTTAAAACTCACTGGAGAGCTTTTTGGAGTTGATCGCAGCTATGTGCTGCAGATATCTGCTGATGGACAGGGGGTAAGCAATACCCATGAGTGGTGCCGGGAGGGAGTGCAGTCCCATATTGAGTTTTTTCAAGATATTTCTATGAGCAATTTATCCTGGTGGGAAAAGGAGATTGAAGACAAAAACTATATTCATATACCCGATGTGGACAGCATCCCTCCGGAAGTAGGGGAAGATAAAGAGTTATTAAATAAGCTGGGCATATATTCTGTAATTTTATTGCCCCTGGTAAAAAGTGGCGAACTCTTTGGTTTCTTTGGCTTTGATGTGGCTAAAGAAAAAATGGAGTGGAGCCAGGACCAGATAAATCTTTTAAAGGTAGTGTCAGAACTAATCTCCAGTGCCTTTGCCAGACACCAGGTAGAAGAAGAGGTGAGGTATTTGAGCTTTTACGACCGGTTAACGAAGCTTTATAACCGCCACTACCTGGAGGAAGAAATGCAAAGGCTGGACACACAAAGACAAATGCCCATCAGTATTATTATGGCAGACGTAAACGGTCTCAAGCTGGTTAATGACACCTACGGCCACAGCGTAGGAGATGAAATGTTGATAAGTGCAGCCAATTCGTTAAGAAACTTCTGCCGGGAAGAGGATATTATCTCCCGCTGGGGCGGCGATGAATTTGTGATTCTTCTACCTCAAACCACAAGGGAGGATGCCCTGGTTATATGCAAAAGGATAAATAATGAGTGCTGTCAAGAATATGTGAAAGATGTGCCTATCTCCATGTCTACAGGTGTTGCCAGCAAAGTCAATATAGAACAAGATCTAGCTGAGGTTCTGAGAGATGCCGAAGACCAGATGTACAAGCATAAGCTTACAGAAAGCCGAAGTGGGAGAAGTGCCGTTTTAAATAGCCTGTTGGTAACATTAGGGGAAAAGAGTCATGAAACAGAGATTCATACCCTGCGCATGCAGGCTTTTGCCTTTCAAATTGGCGAGACAATAAAGCTGCCTGAATCAGAATTAAACCGGCTAAGCCTGCTTATCCCCCTGCATGACATAGGAAAGATAAACATCCCCCAGGAAGTGCTAACCAAAAAGGGTCCTTTAACCCCTGAAGAATGGGAAATTATAAAAGAGCACCCGGAAATAGGGTGCCGAATAGCCCGGGCTACGGATGAATTTGCCAGTGTGGCGGAGGATATTTTTTCCCATCATGAACGCTGGGACGGCAGTGGTTACCCCCGGGGCCTGAAGGAGGAAGAAATACCCCTGCTGGCCCGGATTACAGCTATAGCCGATTCCTACGAGGTAATGACCAACGGCAGGCCCTACCAAGAGGTCATGAGCAAGGAGGAGGCGGTAGCCGAACTAAAACGCTGTGCCGGCAGCCAGTTTGACCCCAAGCTGGTGGAGGCATTTCTTTCAGTTTTGAAAGAGTAGTACCTCAACCACTTTTGCTTTACCCCCAATCTTAACAGAATCTTCACATTTCCCCCATAAAATCTTGAAATATCAGGTGCATAATATAGATAACACAAGCCCAATAAAGGCGAAAGGGGGGGAAAAATGAAAAGTAAAAAAGGGTTGTTAACAGTTATTTCTTTAGTAGTTATCCTGGTGCTTTCCTTTGCTTCAATGGCTTTTGCAGGCGGCAACCAGCAGCAGGAATTACTGGCAAATGAACAGCAAGAACTTCAGACAAATCAGCGACAGGAACTGCAGGTTAATGAGCAAAAAAATGAATCAAGGCAGTTAAGATTACAGGAATGCGAAGAACCCTGTGACTTTGAATGCGAACCACAACAAAAAAGACTGCAGAAAAATGATAGCTTGAATGAACAAAAGCAGCTGAACAGGCAGCAAAAACTGGAAGAAAGAAAGCAGCTGAACAGAATGCAAAATAACGGCAGCAGAACTATTTAAGTATATTCGTCGCCATTATCAGCCAGGAACTGTCACAAGATGGAAGGGCAGAGGGCTGAGGAAATACTTTTAAACAACTTGCTGAAAACTAAAAGCCCTGGACGTAATGAGAATTGAGAAATAAATTCAATTTGCGTCAGGGGCTTTTTATGTGAAGGGGACCATTAAAAGAAGCCAGGTAAAAAAAGCAGCCAGCAGTGCCTGGATTACCCGGGTTAAAACAAACATGCCCAGGCGTATATCTGTTCCGGCAATCATGCTGGCAACCTGTGCCTGCACCGAAATACCGCTCCATCCCAGCATCAAGCCTACTGCTAATAATATCTGCATGAGGGGGGCAGAAGATTCACAGGCAATTTTTACCCCTATGGTTGTTTCAAAAATACCACTGGCCAGGGCTGTTAATATTTCTGCTGAAAAACCCAGGGGAACCAGGACAACACCCAGGCAGGAGGCCAGGACCTCCATAATACCCACCCGGGTAAAAACCTTAATTACCACAGAAAACAGAATTATATATCCCCCCAGGTTAAATACCTTGTTTACAGAAGAAGTGACCGCCTCTCCCAACATTTCCCCCAGGGGCTGTTTTTTTTGCCGCTGATGCTGCACTAAAACCCGGAAAGCGTGTGTTACAGGCCATCCATATAATTTCTGTCCCCGGGTATATTCCAGGTCTCTGGAACCATAAAAGCGCAGGCAAAGACCGATAATAATATTAGCCAGATAGTGGGCTCCTGCTATAACCAAACCCAGCCCTGGCTGCCCCAGCATTCCTACGGCTACTGCGCTGAGCATAAATACTGGACTGCAAAAACTTGTAAAGGAAAGCATCCTCTCTGCCTCAACCCTTGTGCACAGGCGCTGCTGCCGCAGCCGGGCAATAATCAGGCTGCTTACCGGAGCCCCACTGGTTAAGCCCATAACCAGTACAAAACTGCCGGCCCCCGGAACATTGAAAAGGGGACGCATGACCGGTTCCAGTAAAACGCCGATAAAATTGACGAACCCTAATTTCATCAAAATATCCGATACTATAAAGAAGGGAAGAAGTCCGGGAAGGGCAATCTCCAGCCAGGCCTTTAACCCGCTGGTAGCCCCCCGGAATACTGCTTCCGGGAGAAGGATAATAGCCAGGATAAAAAGGGCTGCCAGGAAAGTCCACAGCAGTCCCGGTATATCGCTTTTCTTAATCTTCTTAATTTGCTCCAGACTAATATTAAACAAAAACGTATCACCTTTCTCCCAATTATCCTCCAAAAATATATTACCAGCTCCTGCTGATAATATATTAATAAAAACTATTAATAATGCATTGAATAACTGCACATCCCTTCATAATCTGCAAATTGCAATTATTTTTATATGGTTTTTACAGGTTATGGTTTACTGAATAGATACAAGAAGCCTCCTGCTTCTTTCAAAAAAAATATTTTTAATTAAAATTTACAAATAGTGAAAGGAAAATCATGGAACAGTGTCGAAGAAAGCGTCGAAGAAAGTGTTAAGGTGTCAGAAGTATCATATCATGTATTAATGTTCGGAACCTTTTCTTAATGCTCATATTTAAAAAATTTAACTCTGAAGGAGAGGGTTTTTATGTCCCGGGAAAATGACAGGTATCGTTTATTTGTAGAAAATATGCCCGATGCTTATGTTTACCAGCAGGTGGTGGAAAAAGGCGACGACAGCTTTGTTGAACTTGAACATATTTTCCTGGACATAAATTCAGGCTTTGAAGAAATGACGGGCCTTACCAGGGATATGGTTACAGGTAAAAAAGTTTCAGAGGTATATCCGGAAACAGGAGAGGCGGGTTTTGATTGGACCGGTATCTATAAGAAGGTTAAAGGCACAAAAAAGAGTATCCGTTGTGAAAAGTATTATAAGCCTACAGACCGCTGGTACGATATTACAGCTTACAGCGACCGGCCCGGTTATTTTGCCGTAGTTTTCCGCGACATAACAGAGAGAAAGATTGTGGAGGAAGCCCAAAGTGAGCTGGCCTATGCCCACCAGAGGATGCTTACTATCCTGGATAGCATGGATGCCCTGGTTTATGTGGCCGACCTGAAAACGTACGAAATTCTCTATATAAACAAGTATGGCCGTAAAGACTACGGAAATGTTGTGGGGAAGAAGTGCTGGCAAATTCTTCAGGAGGGACAGACCGGCCCCTGTGATTTTTGCACCAATGATAAGTTATTAAAGGCTAACGGCCAGCCGGCAGGGGCATATCAGTGGGAGCACAAAAAAGAAAAAACCCAGAGGTGGTATGATTGCCGCGATACAGCCCTCCAGTGGATTGATGGCCGCATGGTACGCCTGGAGATAGCTACTGATATTACCCAGCGCAAGGAGTCAGAAGAAGCCCTGCAATTTCAGCTGCAATTCGAAAAAATAGTTTCTGATATATCCTCTTTTTTTGTGGGTCTGCCTACTGAGAAAATAGGACACGGAATCAACTACACCCTGAAACTAATGGGAGAGTTCTTTCAAGTAGACCGCAGCTACTTCTTCCGCTATTCCTCCGACGGGAAAAGGGTGACCTGCTCTTATGAGTGGTGTCCAGAGGGGATTCAACCCCAGAAGGACAATATTCAGAACATCCCGGTGGGCTCCCTTCCCTGGTGGGCCGAACAAATCAAATCCAGGGATTATGTTTATATTCCCGATGTGGATAAGCTTCCTCCTGAGGCAGAAGCAGAAAAAAAGGATTTTAAGTCCCAGGATATACAATCTATTTTATGTATACCCATGGTGAAAAATAATGCGCTAGTTGGTTTTCTGGGTTTTGATTCAGTAAAAGGTAAAAAGGCATGGAAGGATGATCAGATAACCCTGTTAAAAGTTGTGGCTGAGATAGTATCAAATGCCTATATAAGATGCCAGGCAGATGAGAAAATACGCCACCTGAGCTTCCATGACCAGCTAACGGGGCTTTATAACCGGTTCTTCCTGGAGGAAGAGATGAGGCGGCTGGATACCAGCCGGCAGCTGCCCGTCAGCATCATCATGGCCGATTTAAACGGCCTCAAGCTGGTCAATGATACTTACCGGCACTGTGTGGGGGATAGGATGCTGAAAAGTGCTGCCAATATTTTAAAGGAATCCTGCCGGGAGGAGGATATTATTGCCCGCTGGGGTGGCGATGAGTTTGTTATCCTCCTGTCCCGGACATCAGAAAAAGAAGCCTGGAGAGTATGTAAAAGGATTAATGAAAAATGCAGCAAAACCTACGTGGAAGATATCCCCCTTTCCATGTCTTTAGGCGCTTCAAATAAGGACAGCCCGGAGAAGGGCCTGTCAGAAGTCATGAAAGAAGCAGAGGACCATATGTATAAGAATAAGCTTACCGAAAGGCGCAGTGAAAAAAGCAATCTGCTAAAAACCCTTTTAAGGACACTGTCTGCAAAAAAGAGCTTCGAAAAAGAAGAGCACATACAGCTAATGCAGAATATGGCCATAAGGATAGGTAAGAAAATAGATCTTCCCGAAACCGAGTTAAGCCGGTTAAGAGTTTTGGTCACTCTACACGATATAGGGAAAATAAATATCTCTGAAGATATACTGAATAAGAAGGATGCTTTAACAGAAGAGGAGTGGGAGGTAATAAAGCAGCACCCGGAAACAGGATACAGGATAGCCCGCTCTACTGATGAGTTTTCCCATGTAGCAGGAGATATTTTAGCCCACCACGAACGCTGGGACGGTACGGGATACCCCCAGGGATTAAAGGGGGAAGAAATACCCCTGCTCTCCCGAATTACTGCCATTGCCGTAACTTACGAGTCATTGACCAATGGAAGGCCATATAAAAAAGCCCTGCCTTCCGGGGAGGTGGTGGCGGAAATAAAAAGATGTGCCGGCACCCATTTTGACCCGGAACTGGTAGAGGTTTTCCTTTCAGTTTATAAGGAAGTTAATGGGGACAAGTGAACCGTCCCCAGGGCACTGCCAGTTACATTAACCGGGTTCACTGAATACTTACAATTAATACTAGCTGTGTGCCTGGTTATATTGAGCTCAGGTTTTATAGGCGAATCCCGGCTCCAGGAGTGGTCCCCAATCCTTCATGGGGAGGGGGGGACTGAAGTAAAAGCCCTGAAATTCGTTACATTTACCCTTTTTTAGAAGTTGGATTTGCTCTTCATTTTCCACACCTTCTGCCACTATATTTAACTCTAAACCCCGCCCCAAGAACAATATGGTTTCTACAATCACCCGGTCAGCTTTATTACTAGCTGCATCCCGGATAAAACTTGCATCTATTTTTAGCTCATCTACAGGCAGGCGCTTTATGTAATTTAAAGAAGAATAGCCTGTTCCAAAGTCGTCAATGGATACCCGGATGCCATGTTCTTTCAACCTCTGGAGAATATCAAAGGTATAATCCAGGTCCCTTAAGGCTGTGCTTTCTGTTATCTCCAGCTTGAGACACTCCGGGGGCATTCCTGTTTGTTCCAGGATGGATAAAATCAGGGGTTCCAGGTTCTTTTGCTGAAACTGCAGGGCTGATAAATTGACGCCTATACTAACAGGCGTTTTAGACTTATTCTGCCACTTATAACCCTGGACGCAGACCTCCTGCAATACCATCTCTCCTATGGGGACGATAAGTTCTGTTTCCTCGGCCAGGGGGATAAAGTCTGCAGGAGAAACCATGCCCCTTTCCGGATCTTTCCAGCGCAGCAGCGCTTCAGCTCCGGTTATGGATCCCGTTTCAACCTGGACCAGGGGCTGGTAGTATATTATAAATTCTTTTTTCCTTATGGCTTCCCGCAGGCGGTTTTCCATGGTCAGGCGCTCCCGGGCTTTTCTATTCATTTGCTGATTATAAAACCGGCTGCTATTAAAGGAATCATCTGCAGCCCTGTACATGGCAGTTTCAGCTTTTTTCAAGAGTGTTTGGACATCTGTCCCATCATGGGGGTAAAAGGAAATGCCAATATTACAGGGCACGTTAACAGTCTGTTCATCAAGAGTCCAGGGGCGGTTACCAATATCGTCAACTACCTTGTCGGCAATTGTAACAATGTTTTCTTCACTTTTGATTTCGGAAAGGGCCAGGGCAAAATGATTACCGCTTAGCCTGGCTACGCTGGTATTTTCTGAGGTGAAGGTCTTCAAACGTTCTGCTACTTTTTGCAGCAATACATCACCGGCGTCATAACCAAAGGCATCATTGATAAGCTTGAAATCCCGAAGGTTTAATAGCAGGACCGCCAGCATTTCCTCTTTCTGCTCCGCATTACCCAGGCTTACACTTAAACGGTCACTAAATAACAGGCGGTTGGGCAGGTCGGTTAAGGTATCATAGTATGCCTGATAGTTAACAGCATCCTCCATCTCCCTTAAATAGAGCATGCGGCGGATACGATAGCGCAGTTCCCGCCAGTTAATGGGCTTGGTAACAAAATCCTGGGCCCCGGCATCAAAAGCCTCCTCAACAGACTGCTCATCCTCCAGGCCGGTGAAGATAAGAACCGGGGTTTTATCGCCCCCGGGAAGCTTTTTTAAGCGGGCGCAGGCTGTAAGTCCATCCATAACAGGCATGTTAATATCCATTAGTACCAGGTCCGGAGGAAATACTGTGAAAACATCCAGTGCCTCTTCCCCATTATTTACCTCTAAAACCTGGTAACCTTCTTTATGTAAAACGTTGCGAAGCATTAACAGGGTAGTCCTGTCATCGTCTACCACAAGAATAACAGTATTGCCATTAGAATTTGTCTTTGTTGTATGTTCCAATTTCCCTGCTCCTTTTTCCATTTTTTTGTACTCACTTTCCAGGTATTCTTGTGCCTGTTTTTAATGAATTTGCTAAGAACACTCGTGCAAATTACTACAGCCAATTATATTATAAAAATGAAAAACTTTCCCCTATATTTTTTCTACCCTTTCCAGCAAATCCCTCTTTTTATAGAAAAAAATATATTTTCATGAAAAGTTACATGTTCTGCCATTATTGAAAACGTTTTTCAAATTAACAGAAAATTTTGCTTCAAATAAAGGAATTGTCCTCTCTTTATAGAATAGTAGGATAATATTTATGACTACTTTTCCTGGTTGTCCTTTTTTCAAAGCCCAAATAGCATTTTTAAATATCTGGACATACAGTAAGTATATAATGTTTTATAGAGAAGATAAAGATTTTGTAAAATAGTCAGTCAATCAGTGAAGGGTTAATGGGTTAATGGGTTAAGGGTTTAAAGGGTTAAAGGGGTATATTTATGACAAAAATAATTAGAGGACAAATCACAGATAGCTCTTCAAATGCCTGGTTTATTACTTCTGTAGTGATTACCATTACCTTAATTATTATCCTTGTCTGGAGCCTGTTTCACTCCTATGGAGTTTTAAGGGAATTTGAAAGAAGGGAGCTGG
>CAYYWR010000034.1:0-9739 GCA_964474145.1 uncultured Syntrophomonadaceae bacterium | reverse complement strand
TAATCCCGATCCGTGCCGTATGCGAGAGCCTGGGCTTCGAAGTTTTATGGTATGGAGTACCTGAAGCCATAGTAATTACGAATAATTAAGAGCTCGAGGTGAAAAGGATCACCGGTTAACATATTGCCTGGTGATTCTTTTATTTATAAATGTCTGGAAGCACATTTGCTATCCATGGCACACAAAACACTTGCCCTTCTAAGGGCAGAATAAGTTCAAGGCCAGGGAAGGAGACAAAGATGAAAGATTACACGGTGAAGCATTCTGAAGACAGGGTGTTAACCTTTAAAGGTGAACTTTTGGGTAGTGCTGCCGACAGGCCCATGGGCTGCCAGGGAAGAACTAAGTGGAATGAGATTGATATATATAGAACTGAAAGGGGTACGTATGTGGTAGTTATGTCAAAGCAGAGCCTCTGGCAGGGGGAGGAAAAAGCTTTTTCATGTGAAAGCCCACAGGAAGTCCTGGCGGTTTTAGAGACTCATAGCCGGGGGCAGGAAGAGGATAATTTTGAAAACGCGGCAGAGATGGCCCTGAGGGAAGCAGCCGGGAAGGACGAAGGTTTAAGCGCCTTCCTGTAAATAAAGCTGGCTTTACCAGTTTGACGTCCCAGAGTTACAATGATATAGTTGGGATTAAGGGGACGAAGGTAAACTTATTAAGGATAAAACAAGATTTATTACGGATAAGGCATTGGGGCCGTTACGAGTTGTGTCAACCGGGGAACAAAAGATAGAGATAGAGAGGAAAGGAAAAATCCCAAATAAGCTGTGAAAAATACAGGCCTCGGGATAGAAAACTAAATGACAATATTAGAAGCCATTATTCTAGGTATTATTCAGGGCGTGTTTATGTTTTTACCGGTTAGCTCCACCAGTCACCTGGTTATTGTACAGCACTGGCTTATCAGCCGGGGTTCTGCTTTACCTCCGCCGGAAAGTGCGGAAATGATTCTTTTTGACCTGGTGGTTCATGTAGGAACTTTAATATCCATAGCCGTGGTGTTCAATAAAAGCCTATCCGGTTTTCTCACAAAATTAAAAGAAGATTTACAAAAATACCAGGTTAAGAGTGACAGGGGAAGAGAATTCCTGTACCTGCGCCTGGGTGCTTTAGGTTTGTTTTCAGTTTTCATAACAGGTATTGTGGGACTTCCTTTAAAAACTTATTTTGAGCAGGTTTTTGCCCACCCGGCGGCCATCAGCGCAACCCTGACTGTAACCGGCATTCTTCTGTATGTGACGGATATATTGGGGCCCCGGAAGCGGGGACTTCGGGGTATAACCCCCGGGGTAGCGGCTGTTATCGGTGCGGCCCAGGGAATGGCCCTTATGCCGGGCCTCAGCCGCAGCGGTATGACCATAACCTTTGCCCTCCTTTCAGGTTTGAAGCGCAGGTGGGCAGCAGAATACAGTTTTTTTATAGCTTTTCCCACCATACTTCTGGCTACGGCGGTGCAGGTTCTGCAGGTGTGGTATCTCCAGGAACCCCTTAATACAGGCATCCTGCAGCTGGCTACAGGGTTTATAGTGTCGGCCCTGGTAGGAATTGCCGCACTTAAGCTGGTGCTGAAACTGCTTTACCGGGCCAGGTTTCGCTACTTTTCTTATTACGTGTGGCTTCTGGCTGCTGCAGTTTTCGTCAGCACAATGAGGGGAGCCCTCTAAATAAAGGCAAGGATAAATAATAGTTGACAGGGCTAAAAACAGGACTAAAAAGATTGCTCAGGCTAAGTCCTTTAAATATTTTGCGGCTTTAAAAAATCTTATGTCGCAGGGAGGGAGAAAAATGTCAATGCCGGTAATAGTTTTGATCTTTTTAGTGGTTATCGTGCTGCTGAAGGTTAGCGGTTGTTCTCCCTGATAGACCTTGAAAAACCTGCCGTAGGCGGGTATAAGCGGGTATAAGCAGGGTCAGGCAATTATTATTCGCAGCCTAAAGAAGAGGAGATAAAAGCCTGGCTCCAGACTCCTTAAATTTTGCATAAAGGGGGCGCCCGTAAAAGTCATCAAGGCTTACCGGGGTGCTGCAGTTAACGTCCTCCAGAAAGGCTGTTTCCATCTCCAGGGCAATTTCCTGGTTATAAATAAAGGCGTTTATTTCAAAGCTGTAGTAAAAGCTTCGCATATCCATATTGGCTGTGCCAATCACGGCAACCTCACTGTCTACAGTTAGAGTTTTGGCGTGGACAAAGCCTTTCTGATACAGGTATATTTGCACCCCGGCCCTGAGGAGTTCCGTAAAATAGGAAAAGCTGGCCCAGTAAACCACTTTGTGATCGTGGTAGGTGCCGGGAAAAACAATTTTTACATCAACTCCGCTGAGGGCCGCTGCCTTTAAGGCGGTGGCGGTGCTGTCGTCCAAAATCAGGTAAGGGGTTGTTATGTAAACACTTCTCCTGGCCGTTGCAATAGCTGTGAAGTAAGCGTGATGGATGGCCTCCCAGTTCCCGTCCGGACCGCTGGCGGCAATTTGAACTGCCTGGCCGCCTACCAGTCCCCTCCCGGGAAATAGCGCTTTTTCACTTATTTTTCTTCCCGTAGTAAATTCCCAGTCACTAACAAAAATACCCTGCAAGATATCCAGGGCTTCCCCTTTTATCTCCAGGTGGGTATCCCGCCAGAAGGGAAAGCGCTTTCCACCGTGGATATATTCATCTCCTATATTCAGCCCTCCCAAAAAGCCTGTTTTGCCGTCCACTACTAATATTTTTCGGTGATTCCGGTAGTTCATCCAGGTGCTGGGCATGGGGAGATTAATAGGTTGAAAGACGGCAACCTCAATGCCTGCCTCCCTCAATTCCCCCAGGTATTTCCGGCCCAGCTTCCTGCTCCCCAGGCCGTCATAAAGGAAACGGACCTTTACGCCCTTCCTGGCTTTGGCCACCAGCATTTCTTTCAACCTGTTTCCCAGGTAGTCGTTTCTAACAATAAAATATTCCAGGTGTATGTGATGCTGTGCTTTTTCCATGGCAGCAAAAATAGCCTCGAACTTTTCCCTGCCGTTATTTAACACCCGGCAATGGTTATTTACCGTAATATAGGAGGGGGTTATTGCCGAGATAATGCTGGGCAGGCGCTTATTTATGTTTAGCCTGACATTTTTAATATGGAAGTCATCCAGAGTTCCCCTGGCCTGCTTGAACTTTTCCTTCAGCTGGGGGACGTCTGCATGGCTCATTTTAGAAAAGTATTTATACCGGGAAGCACTTCGGCCAAAATAGAGATACAGGATCAGGCCCACTACAGGGAGAAAAGCTAAAATCAGGAACCAGTAAAGGGTCCTGTGGGGGGACCTGTTTTCTAAAAATATTATTATTCCTACTACATATACAGCCAGGGTTAGCGCCAGGGGGACAACCTCATAAAACCAGGCAGGCATTAGCAGCCTCCTTTTTATAATTTCAGTAATATTTATAAATTATGCTTTTAAGTATATTTAGTATAGCATACTGTCCCATGAGGAGCAAAGAACCTGGTGAAAAAGGTGAAATTCCCTGGAGGCAGCTAATTCATATTAAGTCAATCCTGAGTTTAGAAAATTTATTTCAGAAAAAAACGGTGCTAGAAGGAAATAATGCTTATTTAATAGAAAGTATTATTATAAGTGAAAAGGGACAATAATAGTTTTATAAAATTCATGCGAAAGGAGAAATAATGATGAAATTAGAGGGAAGTAAAACAGAAAAAAACATACTGGAGGCTTTTTCCGGAGAATCCCAGGCCAGAAACAAGTACACTTTTTATGCTTCTGTGGCCAAAAATGCCGGCATGGAACAAATTGCTGCTATTTTCCTGGAAACGGCGGAAAATGAAAAAGAGCATGCCAAAAGGCTTTTAAAGTTCCTTGATGTAATCGGCGACACTGAAAAAAACCTGAAGGAGGCAGCTGCTGGAGAAAACCACGAGTGGACGGAAATGTACAGGGATTTTGAAAAGGTGGCCCGGGAAGAAGGATTTGATGAAGTTGCTGACGTATTCCATGAGATTGGAGAAGTAGAAGAGGAGCATGAAAAGCGTTTTCTGGCCCTTTTGGAAAGAGTGCAGTCAGGTACTGTCTTTAAGCGGGAGGAGCCCATCAACTGGCACTGCAGAAACTGTGGCTATGTCCATCACGAAAAGGTAGAGCCCCCGGAGGAATGCCCCGCCTGTGCTCATCCCCGGGCTCACTTCCAGCCCCAGCCGACAAATTATTAAATAAATAAATAAAGAACAACCAGGGAGACGGTTCTTCTGGTTTATTTTCCGGGTAACCCGAAAGCTCAGTTTAAACCAGAAGAACCGTCCCCCTGGTTTATCAACTCACTGTAAAGGTGGGTTTGTTTTTTGCATTCATCTAATACTTAACACTGGTATGCTACAGCCAAATGTTTAATGTTTATGGTAATTTTTAAATTTTGGTCGTCTGTTTGAATTATTATTTTTTTCACGTAAAAAAGGAGATTTTGCTGTTTATATATAATATAAAAGAAAAGAGTGGCGGGAATGTTTCTGCTATTGGATATGCCTAAAATCTTACAAATATATTAAGGAGGGGGATGTATGGGTATACTGGATAAGTTTTCTTCAGAACTCTTAAAACTGTTAGCTGTTTACCTGGTTGTAATTGGATTATTTAATTATGTGATTATTTCCCTGCTGGAACTGGGACTGCCGGATTCCACCCTGGGAGTTATAAATTTTAGCTTTGTTTTGCTGCTGGCAGTATTCTTTACATACAAAAACAGAAGAAAGGGATAGTTTTTCCCAGCAGCGGAAAAGATATATAAGTGAGGAGGCAGTTATTAATGAATGAAGTAGAAAAGGCGTTGATGCACGGTCTATTTATCCATCTGCATCACAATATTGAAAAAGCCATTGATTTTGGAGCATTTAAGGAGCTCAATGAAAAGGTTAACCAGAGCTGGCCGGGGGCTCTCCTTGTGGGCCCAGATGCCAATGATGATGCGGCAGTAGCCCAAATACCCGGCAGTGACTGTCTTATAGCAGCTAAAATGGAAAGTCACTGCTCTCCCTGTGTTCCCCGTCCCTACGACAGTTCGGCTACAGGGGCAGGGGGTGCCATGAGGGATGTAGTGGCCATGGGCGCCAGGCCCCTTTTTGTTCTGGACTTTATAGGCACCCGGCCCCTGGAAGAAGAAGTGCTGGTAGGTCCCTGTGGCTTTCAGGGAAAATGCACCTGCGGGAACTGCCAGGTTATGACCAGCCAGGAAAGGCTCAACTTGATGCTCAAAGGGGTCAGGGACATGTGTGAGGCCATGGATGTTTTTGTGGTGGGCGGGGGCTTTTCCACATCCTTCAGTGATATCGTCCCTGCGGTAGTGATTTCTGTGATAGGCAAGCAGATAACCCATAAGCCCCTGACCAAGCCGGCCAAGACGGCGGGGGATAAAATTATAATGGTGGGAAAAACAAATAATGACGGCAACGATACTCTGTACAGGGCAGGATTGGTCTCAGAAATGCGTCCGGCGGAAGCCCTGTTTCAGCAGGAAAGAGTAGTAATGGAGGCCAGTCTGGCTGCCTTCCGTACAGGAAAAATAAGGGCATGTTCCGATCTGGGAGCTGCAGGTATTGGTGCGGCTGTTTGTGAATCAGCACGCTTCGGAGGCCTGGGGGCAAAGGTGGACCTTACAGGTGTTCCGGTTAAAGTTGAAAATATTACCCCGGAAGAAATTTTGATCTGTGAAACCCAGGGGCGGATGTTATTCCAGGTTAATCCCGGAGATGTGGAGGAGGTATCAGGGGAGATTCGCAAACACACTGATGATGTGGCTGTCATTGGGGAAATAAACAGTGACGACAAAACTGTTTTTCAGTACAGGGGCAGCAAAGTAGCGGAGATACCCAATAGACCCTCTGAGGAAACCCTGGATTATCTCAGCAAATTATAATGTGACTGTTCCAGTGCTAAAGCAATCTTGCCATTTCCTTTAGTAATTTTTATGTTAATAATTTACTTTTAACATTATAACATAATATATAAGAAGTCAACACCATTACTGCCAGGAAGGGCTCCTGTTTTACAGGATTTTGTTTTGCTGCAGAATAAGCCGGGACCTTAATATTATGATTATGGCACTAATTGAAGGGAGTTCTGCTGTTGCTGAAAACTGTTCTCAGTATGGCCTTTATCTTAAATGCCCTGATCTTTTTTTTCCAGGCTATAAGTAAAAATATCTTTCCTCCCCTGCTGCCTCCCCTCATGGGTATTTTTGTGATTGGTGAAGAAAAAGCAGGATTGTTGGTAACCCTGGTTTTTATGGGGTATGCCCTGGCTCGATTCCCTTCAGGATTGCTGGCGGACAAAATAGGGCATGCCAGGACAGTATTGCTGGGCAGTATAACCATGGCCATTTCCTTTATTATGGTGGGGCTGGCTCCAGGTTATTACAGTATGGCCGCTCTAACCTTTATCCTGGGAGTTGCCAGCGGTATCTACGTTACGGCTGGCTATACTCTGGCGGTTAAAATGGGCGCCCAGGGGCGTGCCGCTACTTCTACAGCACTTTTTGAAATGTTTGGAATATTAGCCGGCATTACTTCTCCCATGCTGGTTACTTATTTTGTTCTCCAGTTAAGCTGGCGTTATCTATTTATCTTTTCAGGCGCTGCTTTGTTTCTGGTAAGCTTTTTGTTTTACTGGAAGGATATTCAATCGCCTTATTATGGAGCAGTTAATACCAGATCTCCAAAAAAAATCCAGGCTGCAGTGGGCCAGGCTGCAAAGGGGAAATCTTTTTCTAACAAAGCCCGGAGTTTAAAGGAGGGGGTTATGGATTCCCTCAGTTTTATCAGCAAGGATATACAAATAAGGCGCTTTATAATCTGGAGCACTCTGGTTGGGGGGCTGGGGGCCATTACCTGGACTGGAGCCAGCGCCTTCATCCCTACACTTCTGGTAAATGAGAAGGGCTATGAGTATGAACTGGCCAACAAAATGTTTACCCTGGTGGCTTTTTCGGCACTTATGACAAAGGTTGGCATAGGCTGGCTGGGGGACCGCCTGGGAACCCGTTGGGTTCTGGTGGGGATACTAAGTATAAAAGCTGCAAGCGTACTGGCCCTGGTGACGGCTCAAAGCCACTGGGCTATTTTGCTCATTCTCATACTACTGGGCGGAACTTCCCTTAATTCCAACACCCTTATTAACTCCTATGTGCTTCGCAATATGCCCCAGGAATACCAGGCTACAGGCTTTGGATTATTCAGCACTTCCTATACGGTAATTTACAGCTGCGGGCCTTTTATTACCGGTCTTTTATCGGTGCAGCTGAACCTGGGCGCAGCCATGGCTATAAGCACCCTGGGGGCTTTTACGGCTATCCTTCTGCTCTTCTTATTTCCTGTGTTTTTCCCGCAGCAGACTGCTGTAGCAGGGGAATACAAGTCCAGGCAGTGGGAAGGTTAGAGTGGGAAGGTCAGGGGCAGGGTAAGGCTAGAGGGAAAAATAAAAAAAAATAAAAAAATTAAAAAAATATCAAAAAATTCTGAAAAAAGTCTTGACAAGATTATTTCCCTGTGGCATAATGTAATTAGTCAAACACCGAGGAGCAAGAAGACTTGCTGGAAGCAGTTCCAGGGGGTCCCGGGAGTAAGGAACGAGTTTTTAATGAAACCGGACCCAGGGGAGTGGCTTCGCTGGGAGAAGCTGGTGGAAATACAGGGCTAACAGAATCTAACAGGGTGACTGAAGGGAACCAGGAGGAAGCGAAGGGGGTTTCTGGAGGGAGTTGGAACTGGGAGTGTTGTAGGGAAGCCAGGAAGGTCTCGCAGCCTGAAGACGAATTCCTTACTTGCAGAGATGAAAGAAAGTTCTTAAGAAGTTCTTGAGGGGCTGAGCATTAAAGAACAGGCCCTGAGGGATTAAGAACGGAACTTGATCCAAAGGTAGGGAGCAGGCTTTAGCAGGGAAGTCGGGAGGTTCGTTGGTGTTTGGCTATTATTATGCCCCGATTTTATATAGCACTTCATTAGCATTTGCATATGGAGTGCTTTTTTTTATTGTTTATTTTTTCTGACTGCTTTTTCTGACTGCCATGGTTATTCCTGAGGAAAAAACGATTATTCCCAATACGCCAAAGGAAGCTCCCAGGCCTATCCAACCGCTGGTAAGGCCAAATATAAAGGCTCCCATGGCGACAGACAGGTCAATGGTGCTTTCCAGGACTGCCAGGGCTGTAGCCCGGAGGTTTTCCCTCACGGAATCTATAACCCAGGCAAATCCCACAGAAACACTGCTGGCTGCTCCCATTCCTATTATAAGGCTGCTTATAAACACGATAAAAGGCCTTCCGGGAAGGAAGAAAAGGCTAACATAACCTGATCCCAGGATTATTATGGCAGGCCAGAAAACTGCCTGTCTACCCCAGCGATCCGAGAGGCGTCCCGCGTTAAGATTAGCCAGGATACCCGCCACGGCATAAAAGGTAAAAAAGATGCCGGGATTGGCTATTTCTGTAACCTGGGAAATATAGATAGCCACAAAAGTTAAAAGAGCTCCTATGCAAACAGCGGTCATGGCTACCCCCAGGAAAATCAGGAAAAGCACTTTTGTTTTAAAAACAGTTTTTAAGCGGCCCAGGGAGCTATCTTCTGCTTCCATGGAAAGAAAAGGAGCTTTAATGAAGGCTGCCGATATTGTTGACAACAGCCCAATGAAAATTCCCACTTGAAACCAGGCCGGATAATCCAGGTTTTCAATTATATAGAGGCTGCCCGCCGGTCCTATCAACAGGGATAAGCTCATGAGAAGACGGTAGTAGCTTATATAAGTTCCTGTTTTACCCTCCGGGGCCAAATCGGCTGCCAGGGAACTGCCGCTGGAAAAAAAGGCTGCCAGCCCGGCAGCCTGGTAGACGCGGGACAAGACAATTCCCCAGGCTCCCCACAGGTTGCTGGTAATCCAGAATAGTAGGGGAGCAGTGGCAAAAACGGATACTCCAATGATCATGGGCAGCTTTCGGCCCCTGGTGTCGGCCAGAGGGCCGAAATAAGTACGCATAATAATGGCTGCAAGGAAAAACAGGGTGTTCTGCAGCCCCGACTGAAATTCAGTCCCCCCCAGTTCCAGTACATAAAGGGGAAGAACAGTCATGGAGGAGGTAAAATTAAGAAAAACTAAAAAGGCCGTACTATAAAGCAGGCCCAGATTGAGCAGGTCAGGGTTTTTGGTATTAAATGGCATCTTCGAAACACCTCAAACCCTATTTTATATTAAAACAAGGGGAAATAGAAGGGTAAAATTGCTCTTAAAATCTCAGAACACTTTTAATGCAGTTGCATTTGCTTATCACCTTATGATGGGGTACGTTGTAGTTAAGGGCAACTTCCTTACTGGAAATGTTGACCTCTTTTAACTCTATTAACGCAAACTCAAATCCGGCAGCCCAGGCTTTTTCTCTGTGTTCATCAAGCTGGGGAATGTCGGGGTAAGTATTGTTGATAAACTTTGACCACAGGTGTTTCACTTTTTCCACAGAACTGCTGCTATAAACATTATTGCTGCTCATATTTTTGACAACCCGGCTCAAGACGTTACTCCAACAGGTGTATAGTCCATCCATGTCAGTATACCTGTTCATATAGCTTTTTAAGGTCACCTGGACAAAACTATTATTCAACATAACTTCATAAGGCTCTTTAGCGCCTATTTTTTTCAGGGAAAGAAGGGCCAGTTCGATATGTTCTTCGCTGGCTATAGGGCTTTTAATATAGTAGCGCAGCGTTTTTTCTGCGAT